>NZ_MJWQ01000077.1:1446-11166 GCF_001762325.1 Campylobacter sp. BCW_6871
TTTCTTTGATAATGGCTTTAGTGATTTTAAAGGGTAGGGGATTTGAAGTAGAATTTGATATATTAAGACTCATAAAGGAATTTGAGGCCATTTTTTCTCCTTAATGTGGTAATAAGATTTATCAAATACAAAGCTTATAAGTGTGATTAAATTTTTATTTATATTTGTTTGTAAATATTGTAGCATAGTTGGGGTAAATTTGAGTGTGTTTTATGATTATGAATATTTATTCATAAAGTTTCATATATACTATGGTGAATTTTTTTTGCGTGTTTCCTAAGATTTTTGCCCAGCCAAGTTTGGCGGTATTTTCTTCTCCTAACACAAACTTCATTTCTGAAGAATAGTTGATTTTAAGATATAAATCAACACAAAATTCATTATTTGTTAAAAACATTATGCTATTTTTTAAATCATCATGTTTAGTTCCATTGGGCATAAATTTAATCGCTTCTTGATATGAAATATCTTTTATATAAATTGCTATTTTATTTTGATAAGAGGTAAATTTATCACCTAGTATGAAATTACTCCCCAAGGCATGATTTTTTACGCCCAGTTTATTTCTTTGAGTATCAGAGATTAAAATTTGGTGAGGCAAATTTTCAATGATTGATAATTTGTCTTTTAGTTTAAAATTAACTTGCAAAACTCTTTCTATATATGTTTTTGGACGTCTTAAGCTCAATAATAAAGGTGCAAATGGTAAATATTTTTTTGCAATATCGTATTCTTTAATTCCTAATATATTAAATAAAATTTGAGAAATAGAGTCTTTAAAATTATCATTAAAAGATCTTGGATAATTTTTTAAGCCAATAACATCGAAAAATATCCAAAGTAAATAGTGATTAAAAAAATCAAAAAATAAAGTCCAACCTTGTTCTCCATCTTCATTTCTGGATAATTTATCTAACATAAATGAAGGAAGTTGTGAGGAAACTCCATGTAAGCCCATAAAATTTACAAATAATTCTATAAATGATTGATCTGAAAAAATAATTTTTTCTAAATCTTTATTTGGATGCTTTAAACTTTTATTGGTTCTTAAAAATATATTTTTTTTCCCATAATTTTTTTCTAGCTTTCTTATAAGTTTAAAAAAACTATATGAAGTTGGATCATTCATATTAAAGCTTTTTTTCCAAAAGAAGCAGGATAATGCAGAATTTCTTTTGAATCAAGACATTTTATCTTTAATTCACAAAAGGAATTAATGCTAGCAAAAGATGCTAAAAATTTGGATATAACTAATCCTAGTAAATAGACTTCACCTAAAGTATAAAACTTAGAATCCTTAATACTAAAAATAGCCACTGTTCCTTTTTTTGTAATATTTTCATCAATTAGATAAGTGCTTTTGCTTTGAATATCAACTATAGATTCTTTTAAAAGTTCATAAGATTTCCAATTTAACTGATTATCTAAAAAACTATAGCTTTCTAATACACCAAAAAAAGCTTTTCTACTTAATATGGTTTGATAAGAAAAAGATAATACAGAAACAAGTTTCCACAATAAATTGCCATCAACGCTGCATCTTCTCGCTTCACTTGGAATTTCGATATTTTTAGTATCAACACCTTTTAAATTACAATTATTAATATCTCCTATTTTTAATCTTGAAGGCAGATCTCCATTGGAGCATAAAAGATCAATGCTTATAGTTTCATCCATTAAATAAGAGGAGAAAAAGGAAATTTCGCTAAATACTTCTCCTTTAGAATTCTTTTTAGTATTTATGCTATAAAAGTCTTTTTGATTATCTTTTAAAAATTCAAAACGTTCAAAACTCTTATAGTTTTTTAATAATCTTTTACCCCCTTCGCTATTGTGTGCTTTAACTTGCAATGTTTGTATAATCTCATAAGCTTTAGGTTGGCTTCTATCAACAAAAATTCGATAACTATCTTTTTTATGATTATTTATAAGAGGTTCTGCGCTTTTTGCAAAGATATTGATAATAGGCGTCATACTTAAAGAAAACAATTCTTTTCTAAATATGCAATTTGCAGGAAATGGTTTAGAGAATTTAAATTCAATATTAATTGTTCTTCCTTGGCAATTATTTAAAATATCTAAGTTATTAATTCTTAGAAAATTAAATTTATGGGGCATAAAAAAATATTCCCTTAACAAAGAAAAAGCTTCAAAGCCTAAATCATTATAAGATAAACTACTTTCATCTGGATTTAATCCTATTTTTTCAATATCGTAAGTATTAAGAAAAAATTCTTCATCAGTTTCCAAACATTGAATTTTTAATTCTTTCAAATAAGAATGTATATATAATAATAAAGTAGTAGACATGTAAGTATCGTTACCTAAATATAAATTAATTTTTTCTAAGCCCAAATCACTTATTTTTGTTTCTGCTTTATCTATTTGTAATTTTAAATTAAAAGTATAGTCTTGGTTTTTACTTGATGCAAAAACCTCATTTATCGAAATAGGGTAAAGATAGACATCATAAACAGTTTTAAATTCACAAATGCATTTATCTATAGGTTTTGATTTAACAACGGTTCCTTTTGGAATAGTAAGTTTATTTTCTTTGCTATTTTGTTCAAGTTTAAATTCTTGCATACATAATGAGGGTATGGGATTTGTATAGTTTGGAGAAACTATATTGATTAAAGATTCTGCAATATGCGGGATATTTTCATCAAGTTCTTGGTGAATTTTAGAACTTAGGATGGCTAAATTTTCAATAATTCTTTCTACATCGGGATCTTTGCTATTGTAAGCTAAAAATGGAGCTAGTTTTGGATAATTTTTTACAAAATGTTCCCTAGTTTCATATAGATATTCAAGCTCTTTTTGATAATAAAAGATATTATCTTTCATTTAACCTCACAATATCTATTATTTTTAAAAATAATTTCTATACTAAATTCCTTAAAACGATCCTCTTGAAAAAAACATTTTACAATAAAAGAAAGTTGCCAAGGACTTAAATTATTATCATAAGTAATAGAAACAACTCGTATTCTTTTTTCATAACTATCAATTAACTTTCTTATTTCCTTAGCCATTGATATGCATAATTCGCTAGAACTAAGATTAATGTCAGTCATATTTGGCATCCCTAAATCTTTCGCGGTATAACAGTCATTAATCTTAGAGTTGAGCAAAACTTTTATATTATTCTTTACATCCTCAAAATCATTTTGATAGAATGGAATATGAATGTTTTGCTCATCTAAATTATGGATCAGTTTATCTAGCAAGGACATTATTATTCTTTATCTAATTTTCCTACTAAAGAAAGTTCAAAATTACCGCCCATATATTTAAAATGAGGTCGGACACTTAGCCCTATTTTATACCATCCTGGCTCTCCTGGTATATCACTAACTTTCACTTGTGCTGCTCTAAATGGACGACGACTTCTCACTTCAGAAGGTGGATTTTCTTGATCGGAAATATATTGTCTAATCCATTCATTAAGTCCATTTTCAATATCGCTTCTTTCTTTCCAGCTCCCTATTTCTTCTCGTTGTAAAACCTTTAAATAGTGCGCCAATCTTGAAATTAAAAAGATATATGGAAGTTGAGTTCCTAATCTGTAATTTGTTTCAGCTTCTTTACCTTCTGGGGTATTTTGAAATAATTTTGGTTTTAACGGAGAATTTGCTGAAAAAAATGCTGCATTATTACTATCTCTTCTTAATGTTAAAGTTATAAAACCTGCTTCTGCAAGTTCATACTCTCTCCTATCTGTAATCAAAACTTCTGTAGGTATTTTTGATTGTATAGTTCCAAAATTTTCATAAAGATAAGTAGGCAGATCCTTAACAGTCCCTCCACTTTTTGGTCCTATAATATTTCCACACCATCTATACTTAGCAAAGCTTTCTGTCAATCTTGTACAAAAAGTATACGAAGAATTAGCCCACAATAAATGATTATGCGAAGCATGAACATTTTCTTTATAGTTAAAGCTTTTAATAGGGTTTTCTTCAGGATCATAAGGGCTTCTTGCTAAAAATCTTGTCACTAGTAAGCCTGTATATTTAGAGTCTTCATTTTCTCTAAAAGTTCTCCACCTTGTATATTGAGGACCTTCTAGCAAACCTTGCAAATCTTGAATATTTGCAAGTTCAGAATAATCATCAAGCCCAAAAAATTTTGGTCCAAAAGATGTTAAAAAGGGAGAATGACTCATAGCCGCAATACTAGCCATTTTATTTAAAAAAGTCATATCAGGACTTGCTGATCCAAGTTGATAATCTCCAATGATTGCTCCTACAGGCTCTCCTCCAAATTGTCCATATTCTGAAGAATATATATTTTTATAAACAACGCTTTGTGTTATATCTGGATTGTTTTCAAAATCCTCTAAAGCTTCTTCTTTTCTTATATCAAATAGGTCGATTTTTATATTTTCATTAAAATCAGTTCTTTCAACTAGAAATCTAAGTCCACGCCAAGTAGATTCAAGTTTTTGAAATTCTTCATTATGTAAAACTTCATCCATTTGTTTTGAGAGTAAATGGTCAATATGGGCTATCATTTCATCAAGTGCAAATTTATTGATTTTTTCTTCGGCATTATCACTTTTTACAATTTCTGAAATAAATTCAGCAACACCTCTTTTGGCAATACTATAACTTTCATCAGTTTTAGAGTATTTGCTTTTCTCCATAATTTGTTCAATAATTGGCGTATCAATTACTTTGGTATTTGCCATTTTAATTTCCTTGCTCTTCTTGTTTAATTTCTAAAAGTAACTTTTCTTTAGTTTTTTCATTTTTTAACGCTTCTAAAACAGCTTTTCTAAAATCAGGAATATTACCCATAGGACCTTTTAAAGCCATTAAAGCTTCTCTTAGTTGCAATAATTTGTTTAACTCAGGTATTTGTTTAGCTAAGCTATCTGGAGAAAAATCCTTCATGCTAGCAATATTGAGCTTAACATCAAGCTCTTCAGCTCCTGTTCCAAGAGTATTTTTTACGCTAAAACTCGTTGTTATATTGAGTTTTCTCATAACTTGATCAAAATTGATCTTGTTAATTTGCAAAATTTCTCTTTCCTCTAAGGGGGTTTCGTTTTTTCCTTTTAAATTTGCCATTACCATTAATTTTAACGGCAGCTCCACATCCTCATTTTGTCCATTAGTTTTAGCTTTATATGTAATATTAATTCGTTCCTTTGGAGCATGAGATCCATCTGACATTTTAAATCCTTAAAAATAAAAATTTTAGCTTAATTATTATATTAAAATTTGCTAAATTTAATCTTGCATCATTTAATTTTATTTTTTGCGTTTTCATATTCTTCGGCTAGATAATCTTTTAGTAGAGTTTTTTCCATTAACTCTACTAAGTATATATTTAAAATTTTAGAGTTCTTTTTCATTCCTTTTGATTCAAAAATTTTTACCATATCTAGCAAGGAATTAATATTATTCATAATAGAATTATTAAAATTTTCTTTATCAATATTCATCAGCATTTGCTCAAAATCTTGTAATGTATGTTCTTTGTCAGTTTTTTTACTTGAAAAAAAACTTTTTTTATTTTCTTTGGATTTAACAAAATATTTATAAACTTCTTCTTTGCAGATAAAATCACCATTTTGAAAACGGAGAAGTTCAATAGTATCAAATTTAGAAATAAAATCACTTGTTAATATTATAAGAATGTCTAATTGTTTATTTTTTTTCTTTTTTTCTAAAAAATCACAAAAGAGTTGTACACCCTCTATCCAAAAAGGATTTAAAATAAGTTCATGCATAAAACATTTAATATGTTCTATATCATTTTCTTTATCAGAAAGCAATATACGAATTATATCTGCATCAGGTTTTCTTATTTTAGTAATTTTTTCATTATTACATTCAGGCAAACACCTGATTTTCCCCCACATTGCTTGGGTGAATAAAGCGTAGATATTGAGATTATTTTCATCCTCTTCCAAAAGCTCAAATGCAAGTTTTTGATAAAAATTTTTATATTCTCTCTCGTTTAAAGAGTTAATATTATCGCTTCTAATGTTTACAGATACTTGAGCTACAGGAGATTTTGGAAGTTGTGGTGCAACTTGAGCAATTTCAATTTTTGCAAAATTGCAAGATAGCAAATTTTCAAATTCGGAAAATAAAGTAATAAATTGATTAACAATCTCAGATGATATAAGCACTTTTGTTTTATTGTATTCTTGAATAAAATTTTGAATAAAAATTTGAATTTTTCGCTTTTGAGCTAATATATAAGCATTATTTTCATCTATAAGTTTTTTTAAATGTTGAAAAAGAAGCAAAAGCTTTTCAAAGCATTCTTCATTGTTTAAATTAAAACACGATAAAAGAAAATAGTTGCAAATTTTAAAATCTAAAGAATGATTTAATAATATAAACTGAGAATATTGATAAACTTTATCCCAAGAAATATTTTCATGGTTTAAAGTCTTATATTTTGACATCTCATCTTCAAGTAACTGAAATTCTTGTAGTTCATCTAAATTATTTTTCAATTGATCACAAAAATACATTTAATTCCTCCAAAAATTTGCCTCATTATAATTAAATTTTAAAAAATATTATGTTAATTTTTTAAAAAATTTACTCAATTAATCATAAATTATATATTCTAAGATAGAAAGGATACTTTAGTTTCATGTTTTGTAAAAAAAGTTTATTTTTTTTATTGCCACTATTCTTTTGCGCTTGCTCAAGTGTTGTTAGTGTTAAGATAAATAATGTAGAGAATTCCAATCTTAATAATAGACATGATGATGTTCCTGTTACGGCTATTGTATATCAACTTAAGGATATTAAAAAATTTGAAGAAGCAAGTGATATAGATTTGGCTACTAGAGAAGAGGGGGTACTAGGCAAGGATAAACTTGATTCTATTAAAACGCAAATTGCACCTAAAGACAATATTATCGCGGTTAAAGTAGATGAAGAAGAGGTTCCTTATGTAGGCATTCTTGTATTATTTGCAAATAATACAAAAAAAACAACAAAAATATGGGCAAAGACCGAAGATGCAAATGGGTTTGGGAAGAATAAGTATTTAAAATTTGAAATATCCAAAGAAGGTATCAAAAGAATTAAATAGGAATAATATATGGCAAATAAATTAAAAGTTGCTTGGTTTGATGGACTTAATATTGGACAAACCCATTTTGAGCAGCAAGAAAGATTTTTTAATAGAAATATAGATCTTAAAACTATAAATATATATAGTAATTTATATGGAATAATAGACTTGGAATTTTCTCAAGAGATGTTATTGCAAGGAAAAATTGCACTTTCTAAAATTTCAGGTATCGCACAAGATGGAAGCATTTTTAATGCACCTGAGCAAGATTTGTTGCCTGAGCCTATTGAAATCAATTATGAATCTTTAATTGATTCAGTTGTGGTATTAAAAATTCCTATCGGAGTTACTGATATTGCTGATTTATCTTTAAGAAATACTTTTCCAAATTCAAAGTTTATATGTCTTAGAAATAGTATTGCTTTAAGAAATTATGATGATTCAAAATCTAATGTAATGGACAAAATTGAAGATGAGTACGAACTTGAAAATCTGACTTTTACACAAGAGAAAAAAGATTTACTTCTTGCTAGTTTAAGATTAAAACTTGGCATTTTAGGTAATTCAACTCCTGATGAACTTGAATTACCAATTGCAAAAATTAAAAATATTGATATCAATAAAAAAATTGAATTAGAAAGTGATTTTATACCCACTTGCTTAAATATCAGCAAAATATCTACCATAAGATCCTTTTTGGAAGAAATTATTTTTTCAATCAATCAACATAAAAAAGTTCTATCTAATGTTTTTAAAGGAATCGATCAAACAAAAAATACATTGGATTTTAGCACTTTTTTATCCCTTAATCTTTTAAAAAAATGGTATTTAATATTTTCACATCTATCAAAAAAAGATAAAATACATCCTGAATTTTTATACGAAAAATTTTTAGAATTTCAAGGAGAGCTTGCAGCTTTTAGCAACGAAGAATCTTTTTTAGATTTTATTCCTTATAAACACGATAATCTTTATAATACTTTTTTAAATATGATGAATAATCTAAGATTGTTATTTTCTAAAATCACAAGCCCTAAATATTTTATAGCTAAGACTAGTATTAACGGCAACGGTTTTTATGATTTTATTTTTGATAATTCGGGAATTTTAGAAGAAAGTGAAATTTATTTCGCAATTCGTGCAGATGTTACTACAGAATATCTACTTAATAATTTTAAAATTCAAAGCAAGATACATACTCAAAGTAAAATTAAAAATATAGTCGCAACTCAGCTTGAGGGCTTAAATGTAGATCAAGTACCTAATGTTCCATCTAGCATTCCTTATTTAAATGGTTATGTTTATTATAAATTAGATAAAAGAGATCAACTGTTTAAAGATTTTAAAAATGAAAGTATCATTAGTATGTACTTGACCAACAATATAAAAAACCCTGATATTATAATGTGGGCGGTATTTCAATGAAAGAAATAAATGAAGAAAAAAAGGCATTAAGCTTACTTCTTGATTCAGATTTTGATGGTTTAAAAAACAATAAAATTATTGATTATTCTTTGGAGTTGCTTTTGCTTTCTTATAGACTTTCAAAAATAAGCTCTATGGATACAAGTAGTATTAATCAACTTAGAGAAACATTGATTAATAAAATTTTAGATATAACCGCTAAATTAAGTATATGTAAAGAATATGATGAAAAAGAAATTATTAAATTCAAATATTGTCTTTGTGTCTTTATAGATGAAAGCTTAATGAAAAATGAACTTTTTATTAATTTTTGGGCTCACAATACTCTAACTGTAAGGTTATTTGATGAAACTTTAGGTGGAAATAATTTTTATGATATTGCATCATCTTGGATTAATAACCCTTTTAAGTTTAAAGATTTTTTGGAATTTATCTATGCTTGTTTGATTCTTGGTTATAAAGGAAAATATAATGAGACTAAGGATAGAGATGAAAAAATAATTCATTTTTGCAATAATATTGCCACATCTTTAAAACCGGTTTATAAGATAGAAGAAGAGTTAGCTTTTAATAAAGCATATAAAACTGGTTTGAAAGAAAATATTTGGCAAAAATTTATAAGATTGTATTTTAAAAAACTTATTATCGTTGTGCCAGCATTGATTATATTAGGAGTATTAAGCTATGCAATTTTCAATTTAGAAACCAATAATCTTAAAGTGGATAATAATATATCCGTATTGATAAAAAATTTAACACATATAGAATAAATATACTAAATTTTTAAATATCAATTTATTTGTTATGAGTAAAATTAAATAAAAATTATTTTACAGCTAGAATAAAAATCAAATGCAAAACCTATAAAAGGATAAAAATATATGAAAAAACAAGCTCTATTATTTTAATGATAAAGAAAAAGTTATACTGCTAACACTAAACCACAAAATTACATCTTAATTTTAATAAAATAGAGAATCTAAGGAGATAACCCATGACATATATATTACTTCTTATTATAATTTCTACTATTCTTTCTTATCTTATATTAAAATTTATTTATAAAATCATCTTTAAATCTACAAAAAGCGTTTCAAAGTTTTTAGTCTTTCTTGGAAGTATAGGCTTAATTATCTTTTATTATACTCCTTATTCTTATTATTTAGAGCCTAGTTATTGGCAATTTAGGAATATGTGTAAGTTAAATGAACTTCCTAAAGTATAATAAGATTCTAGGGTATTTTG
>NZ_MJWQ01000078.1:0-6734 GCF_001762325.1 Campylobacter sp. BCW_6871
TTAGATCAAGATAATACTATAAAACAAGATACACCTAGTTATTATTTTTCTCCTAAAGATGAAAGCAGTGGTTTAGGAAGACTTAGTATCTTTTATAAAAATGATGAACTTTGTTTGCTTAATTATTCTATTATAGAAAATTCTTTAAATATTAAATTAGAATGTTTAAGCAAACAAAGCTTAGAGTATAAAGACTTAATTTCAAACACTTTAAAAGAACAAAAAACCACACAAGTAGATAAAAAACAAGCTATAGCTAAACTTCATGCTCTTTTAGAAAATCAAAACCTAGAATGTATCCATGGAGGTAAAGTCATACTTAAATCAAACAAAGGAAAAACTTTTAAAGATGATGGTGTGCCTATAATGCTAGAAAGTGATTTATTAAACTCTAGTATAGTAGCTTGTCCTAATACTATAGCAGGTGTAAGTGTTCCTTGTACTAAAGTTGTTAATGTAAAAGGATCCTTATCTCAAAAGAAAGTCAATAATGAATTTGCAATCTTGCAAGAACTCATCTCAGCTTGTAAAACAGATAAAGGCTTTGCTTTAAAAGTAAGCTTTACTCCTACTAAGTTTAAATTTGATCACAGCTTTGATCCTAAAGAGGGCTTAGGAGAACAAAGTAAAAATCAAATAGAGTTAAAAGAGCCTATAATAAGACTTCATTATAAAAGTGATAGATTTCAAAAAGATAATTTACCTATCTATAATCTTTTAATCAATAATGAAAAAAAAGAACAAGATAAAGCTTTAAATGAATTTAATATAGATTTAAAAGATTTAAAAGATATAGAGGATATAAATATTCTTAATCAATTCAAACAAGACTTTAGTAAAGATTATGAATTTAAAGAATTAAATCTTAGCTTTGATACTAATTTAATCAAACTTTATTTTATTATCCCAAAAAACATTGCTAAAGTTTATAAAAGTGCTTATAAGGAATTTGAAAATAAAGATTTAGGAGTAGGGTATTTTACACAGCTACATGAGTATGATAAAATCATCAAAAATGCTTTAGAAGATAATAAAGAATTAAACGAATATCATTTTAGTTTTTTAGCTCCTGCAAAAATGCAAAATTTAAAACTTCAAATCGCACAAGGACTAGATGAAATCTTAGAAGATGAAGATAGAAAACAAGAGTTTTATGTTTGTAAATTTGTGGTGGTAAATGGGGTTAGTGAAAACAATACTCAAGAAAAAATCACTCATCTAAGCAATGATGGTCAAAATCTTTTAAAAAATATAGAGAAGCTAAGACTCAAACCTTATAATGATCAAAATGGAAAAGAAATTACTTCATATGTTAAAGGTGCAACTATTGGATATGGACATCTTATAGGGCAAAATGAATGGGATTTGTATAAAAATGGTATTACTTTACAAGAAGCGGATAAATTGTTTAAAAGCGATTTGTTGCCCTTTGAAAATGCTGTAAAAAATTCAATAAACTCTTCCTTAGCACAGAACGAATTTGATGCCTTGGTTATATTATGTTTTAATATAGGGATTGATAATTTTAAAAATTCTTCTGTTGTTAAAATCATCAATGCAGAGAAAACGGGTTGCAAAACATTAAAGGAAGCTTGGATGGCGTGGAACAAAAGTCAAAATAAAGTAATGCAAGGACTAATTAATAGGAGAAATGCTGAATATAAGCTTTACATTCAAGGAGGTTATGAAAAATGGTAATTTTTAAAAATATATTATTGTTTTTATTTTTTAGTACTTATTTATTAGCGCAAGAGGATTTTACTCCACTAGAGCAATGTACCTATGAAAATGAAAAGTTTTGGATAAAAATTTTAAATCTATGTCCAGAGGGTAATATAACTTGTGATAAAGTTGTATATGTGGGTGTCAATAAAAATAATGGAAAATATATTGTCCTAAACGGTAAGTCTATTAGTGATGTAAATATGAATTTTAAAGGATATGTTTTTAAAAATGGTATTTATGAATACAATATTTTTAATAATTTTTTATATATTTCTAAAAACAAGCAGATTATACAAGAATATCGTCTGAAATTATGTGAAAAATAGACACAACAAAGGCAACAAGCAACAACAAATACCTAGAATATGTAAAAAGTTAAAAAGATGCAATAAGAATTACAAGAAGTTTTTAAAGTTATAAAAATCCTAATTAATGAAATCTTAGCTCCTAAATTTTACAACAAATACAAAGATTTAGAAGTAGAGATTGATGATAAGGGCAATGTGCTTAGGTGGATAGGAGAGATTAATAGAGAGACAAAAAATATTAGCAAATAAAAAATGATATAATAATGCTTTATATAAGGAATCTTTTATGTTTATAAGTTCTAAAACAGAGTTAATTCAAACTATTAAAAATTTAACAATCAACAATAAAGAAGTTAAACAGATTGATTTTATTTATCCTAATTTTTCTATTTTACACGCTATATTAAAAAATATTGATTTTCATCAAAGAAAAATGCTATCTAAAAATCAAATATTGGCTATGGAAATACTAGAAATTTTAAAACAAACTTGTGATAATCACAATAATATAGAAATAAATATCCATACCCTTAATGAGCTTGATGCTGGACAAAATGTAAATTTAAAAGATTTATCAAGCAGTGAAATTTGCACTAAAGTTTATTTAGAAGACTTAGAAGAAGAAATTCAAGACAAGAAACAAGGTAAAGATTTTAATCTTTTTTATCATACAGATAAAAATAATCTTTGTATCGAATTTATCAATACTTTAAAAGAACTAGCTAAAGATTCTGAAGATATAACAACCTTAGACGAGTTAATCGAAAACATTGATCCTGATGATATAAGCAGTGAGAAATTTGATGATTTTAAGAAAAAAGTTTTAGAAAAGATTGGAAATGTCATAGAATCGGATTTTTTCAAAAATAGCATAAGTCCCACTTTAAAAAATACTTATGAAAAATTTATCAATGAGTTGTTAGAACACATTAAAAAACTTGCCGAAGAAAAAGAATATGAAAAAATTAAAATCATACTAAGTGCTATAGCGGGTGTTGCAATAGCCACAGTGGTAGCTGTTCTTACAGGTGGGACAGGATTAGCTATTTTGGCTGCTGGTTTATTTTCTTTAATGGGTTCTGCAAGCGAGTATTATGAATTTGCTCAAAGAGATTATGGCACACTTTTAACGACTTTAGCCGCATTTTTAGCCACTAGATGTGCTATGTTTATTCATTATATTAATTCTCGCTTGTTATCTTGTGTTTTAATTATTAATAAAAAAGAAATTATTGATTTAAGTGGTTTTGGATTATATCTTGGAAGTGATGAAAGCAATATCGCTTCGAATTTGGCTTATAAAATCACTTTAAGCGAAGAAATAAAAAGCATTGAAAATATTTTTAGTGAAATCTTTTTAAACCCAGAACAAAAAGACAAGGGATATAAAAATACACCCAATGATTCAAAATCGAGCAATTTACCCGCTTTCATTTCAACGCAAAAATTATCTAATTTGTATTTAAAAAACAATGCTATTTTAAAGAATTTGCAAGAAGATATTAAACAATTTATTTATTTTTCCTATATAGAAAGTCCAAATTTTAACTCAAGTAAACTAGCTGAATTTTTCGCACAAAAAAATCAAAATGCACAAATAGATTTAAATACAACTAAAATGAGTAAAAATTATTTGATTATTTCAAATATCCCCAATAAATACAATGCAGGACTTAGTGAAAGTTTAACTCAAGAAATCGCCAACTATAATATACAAGATAAATACAGAAGAATTAAAAAAAATATTGATACTTCAAAAAAAACTTATGACAGCACAAGAGATTATAGCGAATATAGCATAGAAATGCCACAAGATGAAAATGAACCTTATATTTTACAATTAAGCCCTTTTGTGAAAATATCCAAAGAAGCTTATGAGAATAGTAAAAAAGCTTATGAAGATATGCAAAAGGTTTATAAATATTTAACAAATTTTGTTGCTACACCGCAGAAGCTACCAGAATTCGCAAAAACAGCTAAAGAAAAATTAGCAATATCAGAAAATGAGCCAATGATAGAAATAGTAAAAAAGACGGAAAATTTACGACATTGCGAACGAATAAACATTTTAGCTTATATTGACTACAATAAAAAAATAAATGATAAAAAATGGCTTCCTTATTTTTATATCAAAAAATTCTTTAAACAAAACGAAGCCAAAGAATCCATCATAGAAAAAGAAAAGAAGATAGCTCATCAATATTTAACTTTTTTGAAAAAAGAGTTTTTTGAAAAATCGGATAAATCTTCATTTGGGAACTATTCTTTAATGGAATGTTTATTTATTTCATTTGTCTTGTATCAAGCTAAGCTTATTTTTCCAAATATCAATTTGGATTTGAAAAAATATGGAGGCAGTAATTTTGTATATATAAAATACTTAGAGGAAACTTATGTTTTATGGACAGATGAATGTCCAATATATGTAAATAATGAGCCAACAAATATTACAGCATATGAAGTTGTATCGCAATTATTAAAAATACTTGACAAAAAAGATTATTCTTTTGTGGAAAATGATAATTCGATAACTATAGATGATTTTTTTAATGAATTATCAAAAGATTTAGATACAACAAATACATTAGATAAAAAAATAATCAAATTAAAGCAAATGTATCATTTAGATGAACAAAAATGCATTAAAGAATTTATGAATTTAGACGAAGAAACGCAACGAGCTTTTGTTGCATGGATGGATATAGAGAAACAAATATCAGATTTATCAAAGCTTTTGGAGCAGATGTATGGAAAAGAATATTTAAATAAGGCAAAAGAACAAAAAACAAGTGAAATATTTACTTATGCAATGTTAAAAATTTTATTAAGTGCTAGTCCTTTTATCAGCTTTACAGCTCAAATGTTGTGGGATTTTAATTTTTTAAAAACAATAGAATATGTTATTCAAGCTTGTATTAAAATAAACAAAGAAGGATTTAAAGAATTTTTTAAAGAACAGCTTGGTATTTTTGCACCTCCAAAAAAGAATAGTATATATCATATACACATAAAATCTAATTTAATAATAAAAGCACGCTTGCAACAAATAGAAAAAGAATTAATTCATACTAAAATCCAAATGATTTTAGCACAAGAGATAAAATCCAATTTAATAATACAAAAAAATACATCCGGTTTAAATCTATTTATCACAAAGATAAAAGAATACTTTAATGAAAAACAAATTAAGATTTATTGGAGTGATAAATATATGAAACAATTATTTATATACTCTAATCAAGAAAGCAATATATCTAAAATTGCTCTTATGCATAGCATGGATATACAAACTCAAAAATATACTATTTATACTTATGCTAAGCTAAATAAACTTGACCTTGCTTCTATTGTGGCTGGAGAATTTGTGGGTATTTTTTTAAATTATCTCTTTCCAACAAATTTTAAAGCCCTACAAGAACAATATGAAAGCATTGTTTATCAGCTTTACACCTTCAAAGATGATTCTCCTTTAGCGGTTATAAGAGATCATTTTGTAACCTATCCTTTTGCAATCAATTCGAAATTCATTAGCTTTGATTTAAAGAAAATTTTTTATGGCATAGATCTTTGCACAGGAGTTTTTGACACTCATTTTTCCTTTCATTATGAAATAGATCAAAAGCTTGAAGAAAATAAAGAATTTCTTTTAAAAAGACTTTTGTCTTATTTGATTATTGATGAGAAAAGAAATGCAACTGCTTTAGAGGATATAAAAGAACAAAAATATATTATAGATGATTATACTTTTTATTTTAAAGAATTAAAATCTTTAGAACTTAAAAAATGCACTATATATCAACTTCCTTGTAATCATCCTTTGTTTAAAGAGTTTAGAAATAAAGAAAAGCAAATTAGTGCTTTTAAAAAGGATGAAGATAGTCCTATTCATGCTTACAATGAAGCTTTACAAATTTTACAAGATTTTGCTAATGGAATTTACAATACAAGTAAAGATAAAACAGGAAGATATATAGAAGATAAAAATAAGGCTAGAAGATTACTAGAAAAACTCAATATCATAGGACAAAACAATCTTAAGGCTATGTATATGGGGATAAATGGAAATGAAGAAAGCTTGAAAGCTATAGGCAAAAGAGAAAATAACACTAGCAAAGCAAGTGCAAATGCTGATATCACATCAGAAACAAAAACTCCGCCTAATTTCATAGGCAGACTAGCCACTACTATAATCATAGAAGATGGTTTATATATGGGTTAAATTAAGAAAGGATAAATAATGAGTGAGACTTATAAAATTTATACACCCAATGGATTAACATTAGATGTGGAAAAAGATACCAATAAAATACTCTTTAAAGAAAATGTTAAGCCCACAGGCAACTATACCGAAGAATATTCCAAAGCGGTTTTTAAATCTTATCATATTATGAAAAACTCCCCCTACAAAGACTATAAACCCCAATACCTAGATCCTGAATTTCACACAGGGGAGAAATCTACTTTGCTTGAATTTAAAGATTGGCAAAGCATATATTTAAAAGATCCTATCCAAGGAGCTATAGCTCCTTGGACTAAAGCAGAAAAAGCTTATTATAAATCTTTAAAAACTAAAAGAGAAAGATATAAATATTTAGCAATAAGAAGTGGATTAAGATCTGTGGTTATAGATATACCCTATGATGCTTATGCTAATGTAGATGAAAAAGGATATTTAATCAATGAAGAATACGCCTATATTTA
>NZ_MJWQ01000079.1:0-1520 GCF_001762325.1 Campylobacter sp. BCW_6871
TAACTACAACTTGAGTTCAACTTTATTACACTTTCACTACACTTTAACTACAAAAATGTGAAAATTTGCATGTTTTTTGAAGTAAAAGTGTAGTTAATATGTAGTTAATGTTATTTTTACTATAACTTGAGTGCAACTTTATTACAACTTAACTACAAAAAAGAGTTTGTTTAAAATACTATTTTATAGGGTTTTTAATATTAATTTAATTTTTATTGTTGAAAAAAATATACTAAAAAGTGTAATAAAAAAATAAAATATCAATATTTAGGGCTTATTATGCTAAAATCCTTATTTTTAGGCTCTTTTGCTTTTTTAAAAAAAATGTAAAAAGTTGAGCCAATGGGCATAATGCAATAATATAGCCTAAATATAGGCGTTTAAATCTTATTGTTGTAGGCAAATTATGCTAATGTTTTACCGACATTTTGCGATTTGTAAAAAGCTTTTAAAATATCTATTTTGTAGGTTTTTAAGCATTATTGATAATCGAGTTATTGTGTAAGATTTTTGGCAAAAATAGACTTTAGAGCTAAAAACTACAAAATTTTCTTCATGGCGTGTATTTTTGATTGTGCTTGATTTATAGCGATAAATATGAGAGCTAGGGCTTATTTTAGAAGTTCTTGCGAATTTTCAAAAATGCTTTGCAGTTTTGAAATGGACTGTGGTTTTTGTAGGTTTTTTTATGTTTTTTTGATTGCAAGTGTGTATCTTGAATGGATATAGGGTTTAAAATGACAGAATTAGCCTTTAAAAGGCTAAAATGATTTTTTTAATGGTTTTTATCGTTTTAGGGTTATTTTTTTGATTTTTGGGTGTTTTTTGAAAGAATATCGATTAGTGTTTCAAAATCTTGGATTTCTGATTTGGTGATTTTGAATTTGTCTTTGAGGGTTAGGAATTGATAGGCTGAAACTATATCAAGCTTTGGGTATTTGGCTTGTAAATCGATAATGCTCTCATGGTTTTTAACTCTTTTTAGTTTGGCAATAAAAGTGTTTTTTGTTTTTTTTGATATAAGACATAACAGCAGGTGTCATTTTGCTTTTGTTTTCTTCAGTTTTGCCGTAGATTGAGAGTATGAATGCTAGACAGCTAGTTATATTGACAAATAATTTGTCGTTTTTCTCTTTGTGGATTATTTTGTTTAGGTATATTTTGGTAAACCAAGTTTCTATGACTTTGTGCATTTTGTTTTTTCGCTTGGGCGTGTATTAGTTTTAGACATAAGTTTTCTCCTGTGTTTTTAGTGCTTTATGAAATTAAACCGTATTTTTATTTAACTTGGGTATGAAATGAGTATTTTTATATATCAGGGAAAGTTTATACTAGAAATATGTTTAAAAAATGGCAAAGATAGGGAGAGAATGAGAGAAAGAATGAGGTGATAAATAAGGGAATAAATGAGGGAATAAATGAGGTGATAAATGAGAGAAAGAATGAGTATAAAGGCTATAAGGATTTGTGTTAAGGATAGCGTTAAGATGAGATTTGAATGCGTAGAATGCAAGATAGGG
>NZ_MJWQ01000079.1:1570-8224 GCF_001762325.1 Campylobacter sp. BCW_6871
GGTGATAAATGAGGGGATAAATGATGAAAATTATTCAATGAAATGTAGCGGATAAAGAAGGGGAATAAATGAGGTGATAAAGGGTGAGAAGAATACTTTTCTATTTCAGGGGCTAAAAATACTTTAGGTTAGGTACAAAAATGGCAATATTATTAACGAAATTAATGAATGTTAGGTATAAAAATTTTTTGGGTGTATTTTTTAAAAAAAAGACAAATCGCAATAAGCTATGTTATAAAGTCCCTAAAAATAGGCATTCTTTACTTTAGGGTAGGTATAAAAATGTCATTGCTTAAGGCTAGACTTTTTAATGCTTAATTAAAACTATTTTTGTCTTTTTGTGGGTTTGGATTTGGAGTATTTTTTAATTGAAAAATTTACAAAAATTTTAGAGTAAAGATAGGTAAAAAAATAAAAATAAAAATAAAAATAAAAAATGATAGATAAAAAAAACAAAAAAATAAATCAAAATAAATATAGTTTTGCTGTAATTTTCTCTTTGAATTTTTGCTCGTGAAAAGTACAAGATAATTTTTTTATTTTTTTAATCATATAAAAAACAATATTTTTTATATGAAAATTCACAGAAAAAAAGATAAAATTTTAATACTAATTTTAATTAATTTTATTTTAAGTCTAAAATATATAGAGATAAAAGTGGTATAAAAAATACACTATTAAAAAAATACTTATTTTTTTACTTGTTTTTAATTGATTTTTATATCTAAAATATTTTTTCTCATAAAAACATGATTACTCGTTTATATAGATAGACTTTTCAAGCTTTCTTTCCACTTCTTTTTTCTTTTTTTCAATTGCTTCATCAAATCCTTTAAGCACTGAAAATGGAGCAAACTGTGCCGCTCTTTTTTCTAATGGCATAAGAGGATATTTTGTAGATTTTTTGTATTTAATATTAATAATATCATCTTGGTTATTAGGCATTGTGTCCTCCTATTTGCGAATTAATTTTTAAGCCATTTTCAAGACTCGAGGCTTTAAAAATAGATTTTTTTCCATATTTGTGAACAATCGCGAGTCTAGCTTTTTGTAATTTCTCTTCTTTTATAAAATTTTTATTTTCCTTCTGTTCTAAGTCAGTAAAAAGACTGGGTTCTTTAATTTTTTTATCGTGTCATTTTTTACAACATTATTAAGAGTAAGACTTATTTTTCTAATTAAAAAATCAGCATTAACTATTAAATCAAACAATTCTAAACCTTTATTGCAAATAGTTTCCAAGGAAGAGCTGTGGTAATCCAAATTGATTGTTGAATGTGCATTTTTTGGAATAGATCTTCCATAGGAATCTTTGCTCATTGGACCATTGTAGCTTTGTACCTTTTCTAAGCTTTCTTTATCATATTGTACATCTAAAATGATTTGATTGCATGTTAAATTTTGCTCAATTAGCTCAAGAACCATATGATCGACGATTTCTTTAAGCATATCTCTAGCTTTTTTAAAACTATAAGGTTTAGGCAAAACCTTAGCCATTACCTTAGAGATATGTTTGCTTTTATATTCTTTAATAGCTTGTGCATTGTACAGCTTTCAAACCCCCAAGCATGATCGATTAATAACTCAGCATTTACTCCAAAAATTTGATAAAGTTTATCCTCGTTATTAAGAGAGTATCTTGCTAAATCTCCCATATTGTTAATGCCTATGCTTTTTAGTTTTGTTGCATATCCTTTGCCTATACGCCAAAAATCATTTATGGGCGTGTGTTGCCATAATTTTCTTCTATAAAGCATTTCATCCAAATACCCTATGCAAAGTCCATCTTTATTAATATTTTGTTTTTTGGCTAATATATCCATTGCAATTTTTGCTAAGTAAAGATTTGTTCCTATTCCCGCAGTTGCTGTTATTTGAGTTGTTTTTAAAATTTCAAATAATATGTTTTCAATGAGTTTGTCAGCAGATAGCTTATAATGTTTGATATAAGGAGTTAAATCAATAAATACTTCATCAATGGAGTAAATATGAATGTCTTTTGGATCAAAATACTTTAAATAAATACTGTAGATTTTAGAACTATAGTCTATATATGTTGACATCCTAGGTTTTGCGACAATGTAATCAAGCTCTAAATTGGGATTATTTATTAGTTCAAGATGATTGTATGATTTTGCACTGAAATATTTAGCAATTTTTAAGCGCTTGTAATTGATTGTTTTTACTTTTTGTATTAGTTCAAATAGTCTTAATCTGCCTGATATATTATAAGATCTTAATGCGGGAGATACCGCAAGACATATTGTTTTTTCAGTTCTACTTTCATCCGCAACTACAAGATTGGTATTTAGAGGATCTAATTTTCTTAAAATGCATTCAACAGAAGCATAAAATGACTTAAGATCTATAGCTGCATATTTTTGCGTATTATCCATATTTTCACATTTGTATATAATAATTATTTTTTAATTGTATAAAAAGAATTTTAATAGACTAAGATTGTTAATTTTTAGTTCTTGTTTTGGAATTAATCAATAAAACAATCAAGCTTGTAGATTTTTTCATCTAAAAATTTTATCAAAAACCATGCCTTGTTTAAAATTACATAGTATTAAAAGAGGTTATTCAATATTATGCTTTTATATATTTAAATCGAGCGAGCAAAGTATACGAAAAGATTTATATCAAGTTTAATTTTAAATGATAAAATTTAGGCTGAAATAATGATAAAGTTTTTTGAAAATGCTGATTGTAATAAAAAGTTACATTAATATAGGCAAATGAAATTTTCTGCTATTTTTTTTAATAATAATTGCTATTGATAAAATAAAAATCTGCCTTATTTTATACATGGAAAAATCTCAAAATCTTTATCACTTCTTTCATTTTTCGCTATTTAAAAAATGGAACTGTTATAATAAGGATCTTGCTTTTTATATAAATCATAAACCAAAATACCAATAAATTAAAAAAAGAAAGAGAAAATTAGTTGAAAAACAAATCTTTTAAAAAGACAGGAAAAACAATGAAAAAACTTAGAAAAATATAGAAAAGAAATATTTAAAGATAAAACTTCTGCTTACGGCATTACATAGCATTATGCCAAAAGATATAAAGGAATAAAACGAACGAAGTGCAATTTGACAGCTGGAACGAACGAAAAAAGAGCTTAAACAAAGTAAAATTAATCAGAAAAGTTAGTGTAAAAAAAAGATTTATTGGCTTAGCATTGGTTTAAATATCGGTGCTGAAGTTTAAGGTAAAAATGAGTTTTTTACGCGTCCTGTTTTGGTAATAAATAGTTTTTATAATGGCACATTTTTAGGCGCACCTTTAAGTTCTAAGACTAAAAACAAAAAAGGCTTTTTATTTCACAAATTTAAGGACAATAAAGGCACTTTACAAGTTGCACTTTTAGGACAAATGAGAGTTTTTGATACTAAAAGGATAAAAACTTACATAGGAAAAATCAATGACAAAGATTTTGAAATGCTTAAAAATAAAATAGTAGAAAATATAATAATCCTGCACTAAGACAGGGAAACTCAAAAAATGAGCCAAATCCTTTCATTTCTGAAAAGTAATGAAAAAATTATTACTAAAAAATATTAATCTAAAATAAAGGATTAGCATGACAGAAGAGAAAGAAAATATTATTAAAGAAGTTTGTAAAGAGTTAAACACTACTCAAACTGAATTAGGAAGACAATTAGATGTCTTTGCTTCTACAATAAATACTTGGGCTAGTGGTAAAATTCCAACTTAGTGGATTATATTCTTCTGAAGAAATGGGTGTTGGAATGACTGAAACTAGCAATATTGTTATCGATATTGAAGCTTACCAAAACAATACTCATGAAAACAAAAAGAAAGTTGATTTCTCACAAAACTTTTCACAATCAAACGCTACAACTTTTAGCGAAGATGAAAGACAAGTTTTGTTATCTTTGGGACTCGAAGTGAAAAATGAAGATGGTTATTATTGGATTGTAGGAAATACCTATGGTTTAAATGAAAAAATCAAGCAATTAGGTTATAGATTTCACTCTGAGAAAAAAACATGGTGGAAGCAAATTGGAAATGTAGCCTAAGAGCGCACATGAAAATATGTTATAATTTAGGAGTTAGTATGCAAGGATATGCCATGAAAAAAGAAATTACACTCAATGAGAGCTTTAAAGCATTATTGAAAAGTATTTTTTCAGATACTGATCAAGCTAAAAAGCTCATTCAAGCTTTTGAAGAATTTGCTAATGATAGAGCAACAACGCAAAGGCTTAATTTTGGGAATTTAAAGCAAGAAGCCATTGAGTAAATAAGAAATGAGTTGGTTAGCAAGGATTTATTCCAATCTGAGACTAAAGGACTTGAAGCTGAAATCAAACGAATGGAAAGTTCATTAAAACAGCAAGGAATCTATTGGCTAGGAGCTTGTGTTGTTAGCATTGCCACTATAATTTCAAGTGTTTGGGCAATAATGGACTTTATGGTAAAACATTTAAAATAATATTCTCACACTAGAAACAATCTAGTGTAACTTAACCCTAAGGTGGGATATTTTATCCCTTGACTTTTAGCATTTTTTTGTTATAAGATAAGGAGAAAAAAGAAGGATTTTTTCAAAAAAATAGTAATATTTACAAAAATACCCACAAAAGCAATCTTAATATTCATGGAATCTATTGGCATAGGATTGTTTATAAATAGTCTTTATGGTTTACAAACAGGCGATAGTAGAGCTTTTATTATTCTCATCGAAAGTTTGCTAATTTTAACGGTAGTTGCATTATCATCAATCTTTCTTAAAGATTGAACTTTTTTGAAAAAAAGGAGAAAAAATGGATGGTTATAATATAGCTATTTTAATTGGTGCTATCACTTTCGTTTTTGGTACATTGGTTTTAGTAGCTCATTATCTCAATGATAAACACACTAACGAAAGTGAAAACTAAAAACCTTATTGTCTTAGAAATGATTTAAAGATAGACAAAATTAAATCAAAAATTGTAGGCTGTAAAATAAACATTAAAGCAGCAAGAATAATTACATATGTTCTAACTTCTCTTTTAAAACTATCTAGTTTGTTTTCAAGCTTATCAAGTTTAGCACATACTGAATCTTCAGGCTTATCAAGTTTAGCACCTATTGAATATTCAAGCTTATCAACTGAATCTTCAAGCTTATCAAGTTTAGCACCTATTGAATATTCAAGCTTATCAAATCTAGTATTCAAAAGATCTATAGTTGGTAATTTAGAAATGGCTTCTTTAAATTCTCTAAAAGATTTGTCTTTTATTTCTTGAGAATTTATTTGACTTTCTTTAGCAAATTCGTTAAGAGCTTTAATGAAATTTTCTTCAGTTTGATCTTTAAAATAGATAGAAAATAAAGCTTTTACACCTTCTGAAATATAATAATTTTTCATATTTATACAACCTTTTTTTAATTATAACATAGCAAATTTAAAAATGCAGTTTTTATAAAAATAAATAGAAATTTGTTTTGATTATATTTTACTCAATATTTTTTATTACATCTATGGTTAGTGAATATAATTAATAATTTTTATAAGGGCGTTTTCTGCTTCTTTGTTTTTATTCTTCTTTTTAAAAGCTACATCACAACACTTTATACTCTAAGCTTTTTAAAAGTACTCAAATAAGATTATCATAATAAATAATAAAAAATCAATTTCTTATTATTTTCATTTTATTTTTTTTCTTTTTTGTTATAATTTATATGTTAAAATAACATATTACAAAGTAAACAATATGGATTTATCTCATTCATATTATTTTAGCTTTTGCAATAGCCGTAGCCATATTTGTTACATTTTATGACTTTGATAAAAAAGATCATCAACATAATATAAAAAAATAATATCCTTAATATTTATAAAAATTAAAAAAAGATTTTAAGTCATTCTAAAAATAAAAATTTATACTATTTTTTAAAGGATTTGCTATGCAAAAAAATATACAAGATTATATTATTGATGTTCATTCTTGTGATCCCCATTCATCAAATGCTTATAAACAAGATTTATTTGATGTAGAAAATGAAGTTTTTGCTAAAGATTGTGAGTTTATAGAAAAATGTGGTTTAGATGATATGGTAAAACACAAACAAAGTGATGAAGTTTTTAAAGTGTTTTATAAAAAAGATGATAAAATAAGATTGCTTAGAGTTAGTAATATGCAAGCTTTAAATCGTTTTGATAAACTTAAAGGTGCAATGACAAAAATAATTTTAGATAGTGGTTTTAAACCTGATAAATAAAAAGGATTAATATGTGTAAAGATCAAGAATATATAGAGCAAATGAAAACTTTATTATTAAAAGGTTTTAAAGATGCCAAAGATGATAAAGTGTATCAAAAAGAACAGCTTGAACTTGCAGAAGCAGGAATTAATGATGGCTTAGAGGAGGATTAATTATATAATTAGCCATATATTTATATTAGTTTTTTTAAAAAACCGTTTTTACTATTCTTTAATCTTTTATATTGTATTTTGATTGTCTTATTTATGTAATTTTATATATAAAAAAAGTTTTTTCCAATTTTACAACAAAACCCTTTATGGTATAATAAAAATAAAAATTATATAAGAAAGGATATAAATGGCTATAAAAATTGAAATTAGCGGATTTGATAAGGATTTTTTACCTGTTTTTGAGAGTTTAGCTAAAAGC
>NZ_MJWQ01000080.1:0-1451 GCF_001762325.1 Campylobacter sp. BCW_6871
TAACTACAACTTGAGTTCAACTTTATTACACTTTCACTACACTTTAACTACAAAAATGTGAAAATTTGCATGTTTTTTGAAGTAAAAGTGTAGTTAATATGTAGTTAATGTTATTTTTACTATAACTTGAGTGCAACTTTATTACAACTTAACTACAAAAAAGAGTTTGTTTAAAATACTATTTTATAGGGTTTTTAATATTAATTTAATTTTTATTGTTGAAAAAAATATACTAAAAAGTGTAATAAAAAAATAAAATATCAATATTTAGGGCTTATTATGCTAAAATCCTTATTTTTAGGCTCTTTTGCTTTTTTAAAAAAAATGTAAAAAGTTGAGCCAATGGGCATAATGCAATAATATAGCCTAAATATAGGCGTTTAAATCTTATTGTTGTAGGCAAATTATGCTAATGTTTTACCGACATTTTGCGATTTGTAAAAAGCTTTTAAAATATCTATTTTGTAGGTTTTTAAGCATTATTGATAATCGAGTTATTGTGTAAGATTTTTGGCAAAAATAGACTTTAGAGCTAAAAACTACAAAATTTTCTTCATGGCGTGTATTTTTGATTGTGCTTGATTTATAGCGATAAATATGAGAGCTAGGGCTTATTTTAGAAGTTCTTGCGAATTTTCAAAAATGCTTTGCAGTTTTGAAATGGACTGTGGTTTTTGTAGGTTTTTTTATGTTTTTTTGATTGCAAGTGTGTATCTTGAATGGATATAGGGTTTAAAATGACAGAATTAGCCTTTAAAAGGCTAAAATGATTTTTTTAATGGTTTTTATCGTTTTAGGGTTATTTTTTTGATTTTTGGGTGTTTTTTGAAAGAATATCGATTAGTGTTTCAAAATCTTGGATTTCTGATTTGGTGATTTTGAATTTGTCTTTGAGGGTTAGGAATTGATAGGCTGAAACTATATCAAGCTTTGGGTATTTGGCTTGTAAATCGATAATGCTCTCATGGTTTTTAACTCTTTTTAGTTTGGCAATAAAAGTGTTTTTTGTTTTTTTGATATAAGCCATAACAGCAGGTGTCATTTTGCTTTTGTTTTCATCTGTTTTGCCATAGATTGAGAGTATGAATGCTAGACAGCTAGTTATATTGATAAATAATTTATCGTTTTTCTCTTTGTGGATTATTTTGCTTATGTAGATTTTGGTAAACCAAGTTTCTATGGCTTTGTATATTCGGTTTTTTGCGTTTGGTTTTGTATCTGTCTTAGGCATAAATGCTCCTATGTATTTGGTAGTTTTGTGGAATTATACCGTATTTTTATTAAACTTGGGTATGAAATGAGTATTTTTATATGTGGGTATAGTTTATATCAAAAGTGGCTAAAAATAAACAGGGATTTAGGATTGAAATAGTGGTGAGAAAAAGGCGATAAGGATTTGTGTTAAGGATAGCGTTAAGATGAGATTTGAATGCGTAGAATGCAAGATAGGG
>NZ_MJWQ01000080.1:1501-8198 GCF_001762325.1 Campylobacter sp. BCW_6871
GGTGATAAATGAGGGGATAAATGATGAAAATTATTCAATGAAATGTAGCGGATAAAGAAGGGGGAATAAATGAGGCGATAAAGGGCGAGAAGAAGACTTTTCTATTTAAGGGGGTGAAACGGTTTAGGTTAGGTATAAAAATGGCAATATTATTAACGAAGTTAATGTATGGTAGGTATAAAATTTTTTAACACCCTTTTTTGAGAAAAATAAATTTCATTCTAAAAATACTATAAATCTCCAATTTATAGGCATTCTTTGCTTTAGGGTAGGTATAAAAATGCCCTTGCTAAAGGCTAGACTTTTTAATACTTAATTAAAAATTAAAGTCCCTAAAAATAGGTATTCTTTGCTTTAGGGTAGGTATAAAAATGCCCTTGCTAAAGGCTAGACTTTTTAATACTTAATTAAAACTATTTTTTGTCTTTTCGTGGGTTTGGATTTGGAGTATTTTTTAATTGAAAAATTTACAAAAATTTTAGAGTGAAGATAGGTAAAAAAAATAAAAATAAAAATAAAAAATGATAGATAAAAAAAATAAATCAAAATAAATCAAAATAAATATAGTTTTGCTGTAATTTTCTCTTTGAATTTTTGCTCGTGAAAAGTACAAGATAATTTTTTTATTTTTTTAATCATTTAAAAAAAATATTTTTTAATACTAATTTCATTTAATTTTATTTTAATAATTAAAAATTGTAAAGAAAAGCGGCAAAAAAATATCAAAATTAAGAAAACATTTATTTTTATATTTTGTTTTTAAGAATAAAAATATTATTTTTTAATAATAAAAAAGATATTTTAATTATTAAAAAAAACTTAATTATATAAAAATATTTTAAAATTTATTGTTAGTGATTTATTGTATATATTTATTAACATTTTTAATAAATATATATTTCAAATATATATTTTTTTAAAAAAATGATATAATTATTCAAATATTTTATAATTTAAGGTTTTTTATGGTGAAAATATCTACTACAATTCTTGTTCTCGCTTGTTTTTTACAAGCAAGCACTTTTTTTGGAGACTCAAAGCGTGGTTGGTTTTACTACGAGCTTGCTGATAATAACAACTCACAAGAAAAAAATGAAACCAAAATCCAAAAAAGAATGAATGCAGATGATTTATTTATTGCTTCTATACCTTTAAATAATTTAGATCTTTTAACAGCCGAAGAATTTACCGAAACCTTCGAAAAAGTTAGAAAAATAGCCATCATGAATCCTACAAAAACAAATGTGATGACAATGCAAATTATGAATAAATGGCAAGTTGACCAATCTGAAAAATTTGCTAAAGTTTGGGCTTTAAACCTTTTGGAAAATCCAAACTTAGAGTATCCAGAAATTCGTGATGACAAATTTGGTAGAAGCGAAATGTTTAGACAAAAACAAGAAAAAATAAATAATTTTTATAAAGCTCATCAGGATGATTTTTCCTATGTTGTTTTTGTTAGCGATTTAAATAAAGAAATTAATGAAAAACAAAAAGGCATATATCGCTCGCTACAAAGTGATTATGGTGTAAATGTTGAATATGTTAATGTAGATGAGCGTAAAGACTTAATTTCGAAATTTAAACTTGCAACAACTCCTGAAAATTTCTTTGTTTATAGAAATTCAAAAGGAGAAGCAATTTGGCAAAGAGTTAAATCAGGACTTACAAACAAAGATGACATCATCAACAATACTTTATTTTTATTTGATAATGCAATTTTAGAAAAAGATAAATAATTAAGGATAGATATGAAAAAAATATTTTTTAGTACTATAATTTTAGCTAGTATTCTATACGCAGGCGGCGGCAAAGAAATGGTTTTAGGCAAAACTAAAGATTTTGCAGAAAGAGATATGATAGAGCTTATACAAGAATTCATTGAAAAAAATAAAGCACAAATAGAACAAAAAGCTTTCAAGACTCGAGAACAAGCAAGAGAAAATGTCAAAAATTATCAACCTAAAGGATTAATTCCATTAAAACCTGCCCTTGAAGATAAAATCTTTTATCCTGACTTAACATACACTTTGGATCAAGATATTAAAAATGCAAATGGAGATATTTTATATCCAAAGGGTTTTAAATTTAATCCTGCTGATTATGTAAAGCTTTCATATGCAATGGTAGTTATTAATGGTAACAATAAAAAAGAAGTTGAATGGTTTAAAAAAAGTGGTTTCTCTAATCAAGTTTCTTATAGATTATTGCTCTCAGAAGGAAGTTACTATGATTTAAACCAAGAGCTTAAGCAAGAAGTATTTTATTTGAATCCACAAATTCGCGAAAAATTTAAGATAGTAAAAACTCCAAGCATTATAAAACAAATTGAAAATAAGATACAGATTCATGAAATTTGTATTCCTTGCATGGAGAATAATAAAACTAAAATCGTTGACAATAATTTAAGCATAAAAGAAATTTAAAAAAAGGGAAATTAATATGAAATTCAAGGCTCATTTAATCAGCGCAGTAGCTGCTGCTTGTTTATTTTTTCACCCAAGCGAGACTAAAGCTGTTTGTGCTCCAAATCCAAGTCAAATACTTATAAGCCTAACAGAACTTTGTTGGGAGTGTATTTTTCCTATTAGTATCGCAGGGATACAAGTTATACAAGGACCTATGCCTGATCCGCAAGGTTCAGTAGGCTCTCCTATATGTATATGCCCTGCTCCACCACCTTTATTTTTTCGCATAGGAATTCCTATAGGATATTTTGAGCCTAGTAGAATGCTAGATAGCGTAAAAGACCCTTATTGTTTTGTGGGACTAGGTTTTGGTATGCCTGAAATGCTTACAGCTTCAAAAGGAACCAAAGGTGATGGACATGATAGAGCAAGAGTCTTTTATCAATCTCACTATTATATATATCCTATTATTGGTATGGTAGGAATTTTAATTGATGCCGCATGTATGAATATTACAAGTGGCGTGGATATAGCTTATATGACCGAAGTAGATCCCTTATGGCAAGATGATGAGCTAACAGCCTTGATCAATCCTGAAGCTTTATTATTTGGCAATCCTATTTCAAATCTTGCTTGTATGGCAGATAGTGTATCGGCTCAAGCCAATGTGGCTTTAGATCCATTGTTTTGGTGTAAGGGTTCTTGGGGGAATGCTTACCCACTTTCAGGTAATACAGGTTCAAAAGATTATGTTGAGGATGCTGCTTCTGTTGCAGGTTCTATGATTTATAAACTTCATAGAGAATTAATACTTTGGGAAAGTGCAGGACAATTAGGGCTTTGCGGAGAATACCCTATGCCTATTTGGAGAAAATCTTCCTATAGATTACAAATTTTAGCACCTGTTCCACATCCTATGGGTATGGGCATAGGACAAAGTGGCATCTTATGGAGCTTTGCCAAAAATTATCCTGTAGCAGGAGATAATTTCACTTTTATGGTTTTTAAGAAAAAAGAGTGTTGTGCATTCTAGTATATAAAATGGAGGTTTTGTTGTGTTTATAAAAGAACTTAGAGAAAGATTAAATTTAACTCAATCAGAATTTGCAAAAAACTTAAACATCAATCAAGCAATTGTTTCAAGGTACGAAAATAAAAAATTGAGACCAACAAGTGAGTTTATTATAAGATTGATCAAAACCTTCAATGCAAATCCAAACTTTATTTTTTTTGGAAAAGAGCCTTGCTTGAATGAAAATACTTACAAAAATGAAATTTCACAAGAATTAAATCAATTAATTGATGAATTGTCTTTGTACGAAAATGAAAAAAATATTATTTCAGAACTTGAGAACAGTGCCTTAGAAAAGATTATTTCTCTTGTTTCTGATAAAGAAATTTGGGAAAAACTATTTTCATTATTATTTAAAATAGACAGAAAATTATACACTATAACTTTGTTTATTTGCAGGGTAAGCAAAAGGCTTGACGAAAAAAGTGAAACGCATAAAGCATACCTAGCTTCAATTATTAATAGCTTTGATGATAAAGATTTTAGCAAATTAAACGAGTGCATGAAAATGGATTTAATTACACTTTTTAATGAAAAATTTACTGAAGAAGAAGCAAACATTATAATCGAAGATTGCTTGGTTGTTTTTAAGCATATTGAAAAAACAGCTCCTATTCATAAAATGATAGAGCTTGGAAAAAACTAACAAGAAAGGAAAGAAATGAAAAAACAAATCATAGGTTCTATTTTGCTATGTTCATCATTATTTGCAATTGATGATAATTTGACAAAAGAACAAATATTTCATAATAAATATTTAAAAGATAAAGCTGCAATGCAAAATAAAATTTCAGTCGATGAGCTTTATAAAAACACTAAAGATTTTAACCTTAGTTCTATGAGACAAGATATGAATTTAACAAAGGATGAAATAAAAAAAAGATATGACATAAAGTTTAACCAAAGCGCAGAGGCTAATAAAAGTGCTAAAATTGTTTCCGATATGAGAAGAAGCGATGCTTTTGAAAAAAAGATTGTTGATAACCAAAACTATATTCTGTATGATAAAAGTATGAATTTTAATGAATATCTTGGCGAGTATTCGCAAAATACTAAAGATATGATTAATCAAATGGAAAATTCTAAACACCTTATCAGCACAAACAAATATTTAAATCCTAATGAAAAAATATTCATAGTAATCTCTTCTTCAATGGATAAATCAAGCATTCAAAACTATTTTAAGTTGCTTGAAAATGTAAAAACCGATATAACCTTTGTTTTAAGAGGATTGGTTGGAAATGATGCAAGATATATTAATCCTACTTTTTCTTATTTGCAAGATCTTTTAGTTAAAGACCCTAATAACAAAAATAAAGAAGATAAAAATAATTTTTATTATTACAATATTGAAATTAATCCAAAAGTAACTAGAAGATTTAATATTACTAAAGTTCCTGCTGTGATTTTTATTAAAAACTATGATCCTATTGTAGAAGATTATCAGAAAATGACAAACACGCCTGCAGATACCAATGAAGAGTATTTTGTGGCTTATGGTGAAGCAAGCATTAATTATGCTTTAAGCGAAATAAATAAACAAGCTAAAAGTGATGGACTTGCAAGATTTATTCAAAACATGAATAGCAATTTTTATACTAAATAAGAGTGAAAAATGAATTGTTTTAAAAAGCTAAAAGAAAAAATAATACTCATAAAAATAGAAAAGGAAAAAGCAAGCGAAGAAAAATTTTTAAAAGAGTGTGAAATCAAAGAAGCGGAAATAAGAATGGAAATTCTTGAAAAGCGTAAAGATGATTTATTTAATCAAAGAGAAGAATTAATTCATTCTATTTTAGATGAAGCATCTTTTAACGCACTAACCGAAGAAAGATATTTAGAACTAATTAATAATTATCACATTCTAACAGAAGATAATAAAGCAAATTTGTATGGGATATTAAGAAGAGCTTATAATCTTAGTTCGATGGTAGGACATCTTAAGTGCCTTGATAAAAGTATTAATGAATTAGAAGAAGAGGAGGAAAAACAAGTTGAAATAATAAAAACAAAAAAAACAAATTCACAAATAAAAAAGGAGAGAAAAATGGAAAAAAATGCAGTTGAAATTCTAAGTAATATCAAAACTGATGAACTTTCAAATACAATCAATATTATAAAAGTTATTGAGATTGAAAATATTTTAAATTTTAAAGATCTAGTTGATATTTTTGTAAATGATAAGTATAAGATAGAAGCAAAAGCTCTTAAATACTTAGAAGTTGTTTCAAATAAAACAGAATTTTTTAGAACTTACTTAGAATCTAAAATTTCTAAAGAATTTTCAGAAGAGGAGGAAAAGGATTATTTTGGAAAGTTTCTTAAAGCTTTAGAAAAAGGCTTAGATAATTTAACAGGCGAAACAGAAGAGGAACGCACTAAATTCAAAAAGCATGTCAAAGAAATTTTTGAAAAAATATTTAACAAAAAGGAAAACAATGAAAATAAATAAAACTATTTTTAAAACAGGAATGTGCAGCGTTTTGGCAGCTAGTTTACTCACAGGTTGTTTAACAACTACTTTACAAACTAATGCAACAATGAGTCAAAGTATTTTTCTTGATCCTGTGGCTAAGGAAAAAAGAATTGTATTTTTAAATATCAAAAATACAAGCGGACATGATGTAAATTTAGAACCTAAATTAAGAAGTGCTTTGGAAGCTAAAGGATATAAAGTTATAGATGATCCTGATAAAGCAAATTATATTTTAAGTACCAATATTTTATATTGTGATAAAAAACAAGAAAATAATGCTGTAGGCGGTGCTGTTGCAGGAGGTGCTACAGGTGTGGCAGTTAGTGGCTATAATGGCGGCGGTGCAGGAGGTATGGTTGCTGCAGGTGCTGCAGGTGCTTTAGTAGGAGGACTTTTAGGAAAACTTACCGAAGATACAATTTGGCAAATGCAAGTAGATATTAATATCAAGCAAAAAGCTGATGGTAAAGTTTTAACTTCTAGTGGTAATGTTAGCGGACAAGCTAGCGTAAGAGATTCCCAAAGCTCAGGCTTTTTAAATAGCTTTGGCGGAAATGTTCGCAGTGATAAAGTAGGACATTTAAATTCAAATCAAATCAATAATACACAACAAACTTATGAAGGCAAATATATAGAAAAAAATACTATTATTTTTGCAGAAGCTGTGAAAACAGGACTTAAACTTCCTGAAGCTACGCCTATTTTAGAAGATAAAATTGCAAATCAGATTGCAGGATTATT
>NZ_MJWQ01000081.1:0-470 GCF_001762325.1 Campylobacter sp. BCW_6871
ATAATGCCCTTACTGATTATATTGGAGTGGGTGGAAAAAATAAAAAAATGATTGATTATTTTTTTAAAAAAGGATGTAAATTTGAAGTTTATGATGAAAAAGGTGCCACCCCTTTGCATTCTTGGATATTGCTTGGTGATCCTGAGTCTGTAAATTCTTTAGAAGTGGCTTTACAATTTGGCGCTGATGTAAATATGAGAAATATTAAAACAGAACATGAAGATAGTCATATCGATGCAGGAAAAACCCTTTTACATCAAGCTGCAATATCTGAGAAAAAACCTGTTGGAACTTGTTTGGAAATTTTGATCAAATATGGAGCTGATGTCAATGCTGCTAATTGCACTATCAATGAAATTGAAAATGATAAAATCAATTATTTTAAACCTAATACTCCATTAGATAGGGCTATTTCTTTTGGGATAAATAAAAATAAAACAATCTTAAAAAAAGCAGGTGCTAAGACTTGG
>NZ_MJWQ01000081.1:520-5741 GCF_001762325.1 Campylobacter sp. BCW_6871
ACCAGAACAAATTAAAATGTATGAAGAAAGAAGAAAGATAAAAAAATAATAAAAAGGAGGATTTTTTCTTGAAAATTAACGATGAAATAAAATTTCATGATGTTAAATTTTACATTAAAGAATTTGAAAGTGTAGATATTATCGGTGGTTATATTGCCTTTTATGCACCTGTGAAAGAGCATTTAGAGGTAGAAAAAATTCAAAACGATCAAAATCCACAAGAAGAAATCCTGCAATTTAACAAAGATAACTCCCAAAAATATCTAAAAAAAATCAACCAAGAAAAAGAAGAGAAAATCGCACAGCTTGGACTTAACACCAGCGAAGATATTAATAAAGAATTTGATAAGTTGGACAATAAGGCTACTCCTGTTGGAAAATTTGTAAGAAAAAATTATAAATATGATATATTTTATGATGTTTATACAAAAAAAGATAATTACATAAAAAAAGATAATTGCATAAAAAAAATTCCTATAGAAAAAGGTATCGCAGAAATAAAAAAAGAAATTTTAGACGAATTTTATGATAAGTCTCAATGGTGTCTTATACCTAGATTACTTCCTGAAGATGATAATAAAGATTTTGAATTTGATCCTGTTCCTATTTTAAATAGTAGCTTTGTGATTTTAGAATTAGCAAATTGTAAGCAAAAAACTCTTACTTTTCAAAGAAAAATAGCTCAAATAAATAATCCAGATGATTTTAAATTTCAAACACCTGAAGAATTTAAAGAAATGCTTAATAACAAAACAACCTTTGCTGCTTATGGTGGCAAAAAACAACAAATAGAAGATCTTATAAAAACTGCCAAATTAAAACTTAAAATGTTGGAAAAACTTGAGCCATCAGAAATTTCTAAAAAAACTAAAGCAAGCTTGATAAAAAAACAACATGAAAAAATTGAAGAATGTGAAAAAATAAAAAAAGATCTTAAAAAAAATAAGAATAAAAAAATCACACCCAGTGTTATAGGAGATGCGGGAGAATACATCACCTCTTTACTTTTTAAAAAAAGATCTACACGCCATTTGAGCAATCAAAGAAAAATTGATGCTAATTTCAATCTTCATAGTTTTAATCATACTATACCTGATTTTTTAGTGATCATCAATGATATTCCTAGTTTGGTAGAGGTTAAAAATGTCCAAGTTCAAAGCCTAACAGAACAAATCAGCTTTGAATTAAAACTTGCTAGAGAATATGAACTTGATTATTTTTTCATATGCAATAACTATACACAATTAACAGAAAATCTTTCAGGAAGCGCATTGACTCTTCAAGAACATGAAGCATTAATAAAAAATAAAGACAAGGTGAAGGAATTTGATGAAGAGACAAAGGCAAAGAAAAAAAATACAGTAAAAGAGGTTTTAAGGTCAAAAGATAAAAATTGGTATAAAGTATCAGATGTTGGCACTTCTCGTTTGAGAAATTTTTCAGAAGAAGCTGGAGATCAAGGTTCAAGAAATGGCTTTATTTATCATAAACATTTACACAGAAGTATAAAAACAGTATTTAAAGAAATGTATTTACATCATATCAAAGGTGTAGCACCCAATAAAATAGTAATAAAAAGATTTGACTTAAATTATGAAGAAAAATTAGAAGAAATTTTTAACCAAAACCAAGAATTGCAAAAAAATTCTGGAATTGCAAAAGGATAAAGATGTTAGATAAAATAACAATCAAAGGATATAAATCCATAAAAGATTTATCCAAATTTGAGCTTAAAAAATTAAATATTTTAATAGGTGCAAATGGTTCGGGCAAAAGTAATTTTATTTCAGTATTTAAAATGCTTAATGCTTTATTTAATAAAAATTTGCAATTTTTTACACAAGATAAAGGACCTGATAATTTTTTACATTTTGGCAGAAAAAAGACTGAAAATATATATCTTGAATTTGCTTTTGGCAAAAATGGTTATTATGCTACCTTTGTTCCAACGAGTGAAAATAAGCTTATGATATTAAATGAATATATTTTCTTTGATGGAGACTATAAAGACTATAAAGAACCTATAGGGAGTAATCAACTAGAAAGTAATCTTTCAGATATAATAGAACGAAGTTATTCTAAAAAAGTAGCACAACATGTTCTAAATGAAATCAAAAAATGGAAACTTTATCATTTTCATGATACAAGCGATACAGCCAAGATGAAGGGAATGTGTGATGCAAATGACAATCTTATATTTAAAGAAGACGCACAAAATATAGCAGCTTATCTTAAGATGCTTCATGATAATCACAATAATCACTATGAACAAATTTTAACGACTATACAAGATATCGCTCCTTTCTTTGGAGGATTTATTTTTAGAACTAATGAAAATATACAATTAGAATGGTATCATAAAAATAATCCTGATACTCCTTTTAAATCCCATATGCTTTCTGATGGGACTTTAAGATTTATATGTTTAGCTACTTTATTGCTTCAGCCTTTTGAGTTGATGTCGGGAACGATTATTATTGATGAACCGGAATTGGGACTACATCCTTATGCATTAAAGGTTTTAAGTGAAATTATTAAGAGAGTGGCTAAAGAAAAGCAACTCATTATTTCTTCTCAATCTGTAGAACTGATAAACCATTTTGAAGCGCAAGATATTATAGTAGTAGATAAAGAAAACGATGAATCTACTTTTACAAGAATGGATGATGAAAAATTAGAAGCTTGGCTTGAAGACTATACACTTGGAGAAATTTGGGCAAGTAATCTTATAGGCGGGAGACCAAAATAATGATTACAAGATGTTATGTGATTTGCGAAGGACAAAGTGAGGAAAAATTTATAAATGAAATTTTAGGATCGTATTTTTATAACTCTAATGTTTATCTTACTCCACTTATAATACCTACATCTAAAGGACATAAAGGTGGAGGACTTGCGTATGATAGGGTTGTTGATTTTATCGTTAAAAAATTAAAACAAGATTCACAAGCTTTTATGACAACAATGTTTGATTACTATGGATTGGATAATAGATTTTTAAAAGAAAAACAATGTAATAAAAATATATATGAACACGTTGAAAAAATACAAAAAGATTTTGATGAAGCAATTAAACAAAAATGTGATACAAATAATTTTTTTAGCTATATACAGCCACATGAATTTGAAAGTTTGCTTTTTAGTGATATTACAAAAATAATTAAAGCAGATGCTGAATGGAATAAAAAACTTATTTATAAACTAGAAGACATTGTCAAAGAATTCGATAATCCAGAATTTATTAATAATAGTAAAGAAACAAGTCCTTCAAATAGATTAAAAAAGATTTTATCTTTTCCAAGCTATAATAAAATCTTGCACGGTGGAAGAATCGCTAAAGAAATAGGCATAGATAATATAAGATTAAAATGCCGACATTTTAATAAATGGTGTGAAAAAATTCATAGTTTAGGCAACAAAAAGGAAAATAGTGAAAAATAAAAATTTATTTCACAAGAATTTGAAAAAGGTTTTTAAAAATAGCAATAAAAACACCTCAAACACCTTCAGGAATTAAAATGAAACAAAATATAAGCGCTAATCAAGTAAGTTTTTACCTTTTTTCTACAAAAACCTTTAGCGATGAAAAATATCTTGATGCTTGGAGTTTAAAAGGGAATCGTTTAAATTCTCAAGATTGGTTTGAATTTAAACAAGCTAATAAAGGTAGTTTTTATAACAAACATTTAAATGATACTTTAAAAGCCATGCAGAAACTTAAAGCTTATTTTAGTATCGATAAATTTGAAGGCATAAATTTACATGGAAATGATGAATGGTGCGATTTTCTACCTTCAAATTATCTCCAAATTTACGATAGGCTATGTTTAGATAAAAGCAAATATATTTTACATAGATATTATCAAGAAAATGATTTAAGCGAAATAGGAGCACTTAAAAATCTTTCTCCTAATTTTCCTTTTTGGAATGAAAGTGGTGAAAATTTTTCTCAAAATCAAATCAATGCTTTTATAGATAAAGACAACTTAGCACCCTATTTCAATAAATATGATGTTTATTTTAACTCTTCGCTTAATTTAACTTTTAATTTCAGTGATGAAAGCTTAAAATATCTAGTTGATAATTATAATCATAGAATCAGTCATACTTTTATCCCAAAAAATCAAGAGCAACTAGAAAAAGAATTAAATTTAAGCAAAGAAGATAAAATCATTTTAGAACTTGAAAATATGTTTTTAAATCTTTGTAAAGGCATCAGCGCTGATTATGCTTTTATGGATTTTTCTTATTTTTTTTCGGGTTATAACTATATATTAAATTCTAAAGATAATGCTTTTAAATCTTATCCTGCCACCCAAAATACACTTATTTATAAAAGAAGTTTTAAAAAACATATAGAAAAATATGCGAATAATTATTTTTTAAATTACTATTCTAAAGAGTTTTTAAAAGAACTTGATAATCAAGAGTTAAATGAAGATAGACTTAATCATTATCTTATCAATTACAACAAAATCCCAAAAAAAGTCGAAGAAGAAAATATACAAGGTTTACTCTCTAAACAAAAAGATACAAATATTAATTTTGTAAATTTTATAGATTATCAAGATTATGTTTATAACAATAAAGATGATTTTTGGAATTTGTCTTCAGAGGAAAATTCTATGCTTTGGGAAAAATTTTTAAGTAAAAATACCTTAAAACCTTTTCCTTTAAACTTTGATTGCTCCTTAGAAGAAAAATTTCTTTATGCTAAAGATGAGCAATTAGAAAACATTCTCAAATCTCACAAGGCTTTTCATGGCTAGAAAAAGAAAGATAACTATTCCTAGAATAGAAGATATTAATGTAACTCTTGATACTTCTTGTATGCATCCTATATTGGAAGATAATACTTTATTATGCTTACATGGAGGTAGAGTTAAGTTAAAAGCAAAAAAGGCTAAAAGAATAAAATATAATAATGTTCCTATTATGTTACACGATGAAATACAAGGAGCTAGTATAAGTGGATGTTTAAATCCTCCAGTAGCTGGAGGACCTTGTACTAAAGTTGCTTTGGTATTTCCTTATACTTATTCAAAGCATAAAATCAATAATAAATATTCCGTTTATCAAATGGGCTTAATAGGAGTAAGTAATAAAGGCTATCCTGTACTTTCTATACCTAAAGGCAATAAGATTAAATTTGCTTTAACTAAAATACAAGCTAGTCCTCTTGCTAAGATTAAGTATGATAGGATAAGATGGCAAGGGATAG
>NZ_MJWQ01000082.1:0-106443 GCF_001762325.1 Campylobacter sp. BCW_6871
CTAGCTGAGAGAACTCAAAAGTCTTTATCTGAAATAGAAGCTAATACTAATTTACTTGTTCAATCTATCAATGATATGGCAGAAAGTATTAAAGAACAAACTGCAGGTATTACTCAAATCAATGATAGCGTAGCACAAATTGATCAAACTACTAAAGATAATGTTGAAATTGCTAATGAATCAGCTATTATTTCTAGTACAGTAAGTGATATAGCTAATAATATCTTAGAAGATGTTAAGAAGAAGAGGTTTTAACCTTAGATAACTAGCTAAAAAGCTAGTTATCTCTAAATTTACTTATTGATTTAAAATTTGATTTTTACTCTTACATAAATTCTGCCAATTTGAAACACTTTTGATTTCAAGACATTGTTTTAAACTTTCTTTTTCAGCTTGTATATTTTGCATTCTTTCATAAGTTAAAGCTTGGATATATAAAGCTCTTGCTCTATCTTCATCTGAAAGTTTTAATTTAAGCAAATCTGTTAAAACAGCTAAACTTTCTTCATTTTTATTGATTTTAGCCAAAGCATCAAGATACATAAATTCTAAATTAGGACTAAAAAGATTTATACCTTTAAAATTTTGATAGTCAATGGCCTTAGGTGCGTAAGTTAAAATAGTTGTTTGCATATTATGATCATTAGCATAAGAAAGTAAAGCATCATAGACTTCTACCATACTAAAATTCATTGGAAAACTTTCTAAAATTTGCAAAATTTTAATGGCTTGATTGTAGTCATTTAAACGCAACAAAGACAAAAATTGCAAATAATAAGCCTTAAAATTCTCATCATCGCTTTTTAAAATTCTAGAATTAGCTATATCTTTAGAAATTTTAATCACCTGAGGATATTGTTTATTATCAAAAAGAATAGATGCTTTTTGAAGACCATAAAATATAGAATCTTCGCTATAATTTTTATTTATATAATCAAGTGCTTGTTCAACATTAGAAGTTCTGATAAGACAAGCTAACATTTGTTTTTTATTATCAATTTTCTGACCTATATCATAAGCGCTAAAACGCATAAAAATATTTGCAGCATTGATACAATTATCAGCTTTTATCGCATTTTTTAAATCATTAACAGCTGCTTTCTCTAAAAATTGAGTAGCATTTGGAATTTTTTTACTTTCTATAAGATCTTTATAAGCTAAAATCGCACTAAAATTTCCCTCTTTATAATAAAGTGCAACATCTTCATCTAAAGCTTTATTTGCAATATTCTCATCTTTATTTGCATATTGCTTCATTAAATCTGTATAACGCTGATGCAAAAAGCTTGCATTATTATCACCTAAAGCAAAGAATACCTCATCACTTGCTTTTTTGATTTCATCTAAATACCTACCATCTAAATAATCATCCATATACAAATCAAGGTATTTTTTAGCATCACTAGATCTGTTAGTATGTGATAAAACTAAGGCTAAATCTTTTAAAGTTTCTTCATAACTTGGATCAAGTTTGGACATTTTAGCAAAGGCATCTTCATAAATACTTGCACTTATATCAAATTGTCCTTTTTGATTAAATAATTTAGCAAGTTCTAAAGATCTTGGAATATCTTTTCCAAAATATTCAGGATTGGCTTTTAAAATAGTGTTAATATACTCTATAGCTTTATTTACTTGCCCATTTGAAAGCAAATTCTTTGCCAAACTCATAGCTGCTCTTGCAGCTAAATCTAAATTTTTTGTATTAAAATAAGTATTTTCATAAATATTTACAGCTTTTTCTTTTTCATTTAAATTATAAATATAGTCTGCATAATCAAGTTTTGATAACTGAGTAAAATAACTATTAGGTTGTTCATTATCCAAAATCGACATTGTATATTCTACATCAGCACGCTGAGCTAAAGCGATATAAGTTCTTAACATTATATGTAAAACTTCTGAAAAATTTTTATCACTTGTAAAAGTACGCGTCCAATTTTTAGCATCATCAATCATCTTTTCTAAAATTTGTTGATCACGCATGCTCGGATCTTGGGTATAAAGTTTATTTTGAGCTCTTAATTTATATAGTATAAATTCACTAGTAAAAATACTGCCACGATATCTATTGATAGCATTTTGAGCATCAATAGCAACCTGACTATAATTAGCCTTATCGTATTCTTTTTTGATGCGTAAATAAGTATTAATATCTGCACTTTGAGGGATGACAACAGGATCAGAATTTAAATCCAAAGCTCCAACATAAGGCAAGCTCTCGTGTGGAAAATTGATATTAAAATCAAGTCCATCATAGTCTTTAATAGGTGCTAGCTCTGGTGCAAAAATAAAAGTAAAAGCCTTACTTTTATGCGAACTTGATGAACTAAGTTCTTTATCTATATAAATATTTTGAGAAGTGTCAAACATTTTTGCTTGTATTTTTGGCAAAATGATCATTTTAATTTTTTGAGCTTCTTGTATAAATTTTAAATCAAAAGCAGAAAAACTCTGATCTTTTAATTTATTATCAACCATACCTGCAATATCACATTCAAAATGAACTTTTGATTCGGTAATAAATTTTTGACATGTAAATTCTAAATCATTACTCGCATGTAAAACTGCAAAAGCTTGATTATTTTCGCGACCCGTGTTTAAAACAAGCTCAAAAGCAAAAGCATTTAAAAAACTTAATAAAATTAAAAATAATATTCTCATAAAATAATTATAGCAAAACTCTTATAACATTAACAATATAGCAAAAGTGCTTATACAAACACAAAAAGCTAAAATAAAATTTTGTATAAAACTAAACTTAATATTATGAACCCTATCATTTTTCATAAATAAAGCATGAATTAAAATCTTTAAATACGCATAAAGCATAATAACAGAAGATAAAGCCACAAAAAGTGCCAAATACCAATATCCATTTAAAATTGCTGTATTTAAAATCATAAATTTACCCCAAAATACTCCAAAAGGCGGGACACCTGCTAAAGAAAGCACACTAATGCTCAAACAAAAAGCAATTAAAGGTTTTTTAACCAAAAGTCCATTTAAACTCTCATAAGAATTATTCTCATAATTGCTTAAAATCATAAATACAGCATAATTTGCAAAAGCAAATAAAGTCCAATATCCAAAAATAGCAAGCAAAATTCCATCAAAATTTTGTTCTTTTAATAAAGGAATACAAGCCACCAAAACCAAAGAAGAATGCATTACAGAACTATAAGCAAACATTTTTTTGATATTGTTTTGACTTAGAGCCGCAAAAGCACCTATAAGCATAGAAAAAATCGCTAGAACTATTATGATATATTCAAAACCTGTATTATTTAAAAAATCAAACAAACGAATAACCACAACCAACATGGCAACTTTTGGCACAACTGAAATAAAAGCAACCAAATTTGTATGTGCTGCATAATACACGTCTTTAAGCCAAAAATGAAAAGGCGCCAAAGAAAGCTTAATTGCACAAAGAACGAAAATCATCACTCCAGCACCCAAAAGCATGGGATCTTTTTGAAACTCATTTTTTAACGCTAAATTAGCAGATAAATCTAAAGTTCCTGTTTTTAAATAAATAAAAGCTACAGCCATAACAAAAAACCCAGCTCCTACAGCCGCTACACTAAAGTATTTTATTGCACTTGAAATAGCATTATTACTTCCACGCATTGCTATTAAAGTATAAAGTGCTAAAGAAGAACTTTCAAGTCCTATAAAAATAAGTACTAAATTTGAGCTTGAAACCATCAAAAGCAAAGATGCAATCATAAATAAAAATAAAGCATAAAATTCACCTTGATTTTCTTCTTTTTGCATTAAAAGATATAAAAATGAAAAACACAAAATCACCAAAGAAGCATAAAATGAAACAATATCATTATTTAAAGTAGCCAAAAAAGCTTTTGCTTCTAAACCTTGAGCATTTGCATTATTTAAAATCAAAAAAGCACTTACAATTAAAGATAAAGAACTTATGCCAATATAAAACGATCGATGAAATTTCCAAAAACCAGAGCAAAGCAAAAGAACTATTGCGGTTGTAATTAAAAATAAAAATGGATAAGATAAGCTTATATTTAAAAGTTCTAAATTTAAAAAATTATTTAACATTTGCCTCTCCTATTTTAGATAAAAAATCTAAAGTATTTTGCTCCACAGCTCTAATATTCATTGTTTTTATAAGATTATCCACATCTTTTTGTATCGGCTTTAAAAGTATATTTGGCATAAGCCCTAGTCCAAAAATCATTACTACAATACACACAAGCGCTACTATTTCTCTAAAGCGTAAAGAAAAACCCTCTATAAAGCTTTGTTTTTGCATGAAAAATATTTTTCTAAATACTGCGAACATATAAATCGCTCCTAAAATAATCACCAAACCTGCCAACAAAGCGTAAAATAAATTAATCTTTGCTATACCTAAAAGAATTAAAAACTCTCCCACAAAAGAAACAGTTAAAGGCAAAGAAACACTCGCAAGTAAAATTAGCATAAAGAAAATTGAAAATAAAGGTGCTTTTTTGGCCAAAGAATGGTAAAAAGAAATATCATAAGTATGATATCTTTGATATAAAAGTTCAACCATTAAAAATAAAGATCCTGTTACAATACCGTGTGCAAACATATAAAAAACCGCACCACTAATACCTAAAGCATTTAAAGAAAAAATTCCCAAAATCATCACACCAAGATGTGAAATAGAACTATAAGCGATCAATTCTTTAATATTTTCTGCTCTATAAGCAATTAAAGCATTATAAACGATACTCACTATACATAAAGCTACAATTAAAGGCATAAAATACACACTCGCATCTGGAAAAAGTGGTAAACAAAAAAGTAAAAATCCAAAAGGAGCCATTTTAAAAACTACAAGCATTACAGAAACAAGCACAGGCGAATTTGCATAAACCTTAGGTGCCCAAGTATGAAGTGGAAATAAAGGAGCTTTGATAGCAAAAGCGATAAAAAATGCTCCAAAAAGTAAAAGTTGCTCTGTGAAATTTACTGCTGAGGCATTATTTTTCCAAATTTCCAAGTCAAAAGTGAAAATATTTAAAAGTTGATAATTTAAATAAGCTTGATAAATCAATGCTACAAGCATTAAAATTGAACCCGCAAAAGCATAGATAAAAAATTTCACCCCTGCTCTAAAATCTTTACCATAAACTCCCATAATATAAAGCAAAGGCAAAAGAGAAAATTCCCAAAAAACATAAAATAACAAACCATCTTTTGCGCTAAAAAGTCCCATAATGGCAAATTCTAAAAAGAATATACAAGATACAAGTGCTTTTTGTTCCAGCTTTAAAAATAAAAAGCTTAAAAATATCATCAAAGAACTTAAAAGCATCAACACAAGTGCAATACTGTCTACTCCTACATGAAAGCTAAAAAATTTCAAAATTTTAAAAGAGAGATTATAATCAAAGCTTGCCCCTTGTAAAAAATCCGCAAAAATATCCAAATTTAAAGCCAAAATTATAAAACTTACAACAACGCTAAAAACCTTAACGCCTCCGCGATTTAAAAGCAAAACTACAAAAGCAGAAATTAAAGGAAAAAATATCAAATAATTTAGCATTTTACACCATCCATACCAAAATCAACAAAATCACAAAAGCTGCCACCAAAAATCTAAGCATTAAGTTTAAACTGTTTGGCATAATCATTTTTTGTGAAATAATTTGAGAATACAAAGCAATTTTTTCAACTATTCTATCAAAAATATAAAGATCACAATGCTTTAAAATCGCACATAAACTTTCATATTTTGAAACAATAAATTGATGATAGAATTTAGGAATAAAATAATCATTACTTAAAAGTTTGTGAATTTTATTTTCTTCAATACTTTCTTTAAACCAAGAATTTTTATAAGCAAAAATAGCCAAAATTACACCCAAAATAGCTACTACACTCGCACTAATCATTACAATTTGATTTTGCGCATCGATAAAAACTAATTTTGTGCTTAAATATTCAAAAAAACTATGTTCAAAAAATCCTGCAATAATAGCTAAAACCATCAAAGGACTCATAGCTAAAAGTGCGATTTTACTTGCTTCATGTGGATGTTCATCATGTCTTGCAGGGGTAAAAAATACCAACATTAAAAGTCTAAAGCTATAAAATGCTGTTAAAAAAGCTGCGATTAAAAGCACCAAAAAAATACCATGGTGAAAAGAAATGAAAGAATATCCTAAAATCAAATCTTTAGAGAAAAATCCTGCAAAAGGATAAATTCCTGCTAAAGCTAAAGATCCTATACACATCAAAATAGCTGTAAATTTTAAAGGTTTAAAAAGTCCACCCATTTTTTTAATGTCTAATTTATCATTCATAGCATGCATTACATTTCCAGCACCTAAAAAAAGTAAAGATTTAAAAAAAGCATGTGTAGCTAAGTGAAATAAAGCTATACCATAAGCCCCAAGTCCTGCAGCTACAAACATATATCCAAGTTGCGATAAGGTAGAATAAGCAATAATGCGTTTTAAATCCCTAGCCACCAAAGCCATAGAAGCTGCAAAAATCGCTACAAAAGCTCCAAGTAAGGCAATAATATAAGAAACCTCAGGAACTAAATCATAAAGCGTGCTCGCACGAATTACCAAATAAACCCCCGCTGTTACCATGGTTGCTGCATGGATTAATGCAGAAACAGGAGTTGGCCCTGCCATAGCATCAGCAAGCCAAGTGTGAAAAGGAAATTGTGCAGATTTTCCCATAGCCCCTATAAATAAACAAGTTGCGATTAAGATCAAAGCGTTGCGATCTAGGCTTTGTGCCATGGAAAAAACTTCATCATATTTTAAAGTTCCTGCTTGTAAATAAAGCCAAAAAATTCCTAAAAGCATACCCAAATCCGCAATACGATTCATAATAAAGGCTTCATTAGCCGCAAAAGAATAAGTATCATTTTTATACCAAAAACCTATAAGCAACCAAGAGCAAAGCCCAACGCCTTCCCAACCTACAAAAAGTCCTAAGAAATTATCACTCATAACTAAAAAAAGCATAGAAAAGACAAAAAGTCCTAAATAAGCAAAAAATTTATTAAAACCTTCATCATGAGCCATATAAAAAATACTATAAAAATGCACACAAGTAGCTACAATACCTACAACACTCATCATAGTAAGCGAAATGGCATCTATATCAAATCCAAAATTTACTCCAGCAAACCATTCAAACAAACTCACATTAAAAGCTTCATTGCAAAAAAGCAAATACAAAGAACAAAAAGCACTCAAAGCTACTAAAAGTGAACAAATTATCCCTACAAATTGTTTTTTCTCACTCAAAGCAAAACAACTTGCAAACAAAAAAGCTATAAAAGGACTAAAAAGAGAAATCAAAGCCAAATTTTGCATACTAAGCCTCCACTTCTTTTAAACTTTTTAACTCTAAAGTGCCTTTTCTTCTATACCAAAGCACACACAAAGCTACACCAACAGCTACTTCACAAGCCGCTACACCCATGATAAAAAGTGCAAAAACCTGTCCATTTAAATCATTGTGCATTTTAGAAGCTGCTACCAAGGCTAAATTAGCACTATTTAATAAAATTTCACTCGAAATAAAAAGCATAATGAGATTTTGTCTTTTTAAAATCCCTACAAGCCCTATAACAAACATTAAAATAGCGACAAAAAAATACTTTTCTATCATTGTTTTTCCTTTGTAAGCTCTTTATGAGTAAGAGTGATAGCACAAACTAAAGCAATCAAAAGCAAAATAGCTATAAATTCAAAAGCTAAAAGATATTTTGAAAAAATCGCTAAAGCCAGTTGTTTATTAAAATCAAACAAAGCAGGATCATTTAAAGGCAAATCCGTGCTGATATTTTGGTATTTAAAACCTATAAGCATGGCCAAAAGTAAAATTGCACTTAAAACTACCAAAGTAAAAAAACTTTTTTTAGCTTTAAGTTGTTCTTTAAATTCTTTAGAAGCATCAAAAAACATCATCGCGAAACTATAAAGTCCAAGCACAGCTCCACTATAAACAATAATTTGTATCACGCCTAAAAACTCTGCATCAAGTAAAAAATAAAATCCCGATAAAAACACCATTCCACCCGCTAAAGCCGAAAGAGAATAAAGCATATTTTTACTTAAAACCGCAATGCCAAAAAAGCCTAAAACCACTACACTAAAAAATACAAAAGCCAAATTTTCTATCATTTATTTTCTCCTTACTCTTGTGTATTTTGATTTTCTAAGGCTCTTTCTTGCATCACATCGTAATAATTTGGTGTTTTTACCACCAATAAATCAGCATCTTTTCTAAGGCTTCCCGCTCCTTCAAATTCAACTTGATTTTTAAGCTTATCAATAGGAGTTAAAAAATCTTGCTTATAGCCAAAATAAGACCTTTGCTCAGCTGCATTTTCATACTCTGTTCCATGCACTATAGCAAGTTCAGGGCAAACCTCAGCACAAAAACCACAATAAATGCAACGCCCTAAATTAATACTATAATTTCCTACTTTTTTACGCCCATTTTCATCTAAAGAAGTTTCCATTCTAATACAATTGCTAATGCAAATTTTTTCGCAAAGCCCACAACCTATACATCTTTCGTTTTCGCTTTCTATAAAACGCATCAAACGATGAACAGCACGGTAACGATTGTCAAGTTTTACCTTTTCAAAAGGATATTTAATCGTAGCGCTATTATTTCTCTTAAGCAATTCTCTCATCATCACAAAAAGCCCTATAAAAAGCTCTAGTTTAACGCTTCTACGCAAAGCTTGTGAAATTTTCTCCCAAGCGCTAACAGGAGTTTTTCTTTTCTCATCCACTAAATAATAATTTTTCATATTAAACTCCTATAAAAGAACTGCCAAAGCAGTGATTAAAAGGTTTAAAACCGCTAAAGGGATTAAGATCAAATAGCACATTTTCATCACTTGATCTGGACGCAATTGCGGAAAAGCAGCTCTTGCCCAAAAATACCAAAAGAAAATAAAACTTGATTTTACTATCATCATAATCCAACCAGGAATAATCCAAAAGCTATTAAAACCCCCTAAAAACAAAAGAGTTACCAAAATAGCTCCAGCTATCATAGAAGCATATTCACCTATGAAAAACATACCCCATCTTAAACCCGAATACTCCGTTCCATAACCCGCTACAATTTCAGCATCATTTTCCGTCAAACAAAGCGGAGTTCTATTGGTCTCTATAAATAAAGCAATTATAAAAAGCACAAAAGCCAAGGGCTGTTTAAAAATAAGCCAAGAAAAAAATCCATCACTTTGATAATTGTTAATATCCACCAAAGAAAAAGAACCTACAAGCATTACAATAGCAATCAAAGCCAAAACTCCTACGCTTTCATAGGAAATAATCGCTACAAGCCCTCTTGCAGCCCCTAAAATCGACCATTTATTATTACTTGCAAGTCCACCCAAAAACACCGCATAAAAGCAAAGCCCTGAAGTACCGATGACAAAAAGCAAAGCTACATTGATATCTGCCACTATAGGCTGAATCACCCTTCCAAATAAAGTAAATTCAGGTAGCATAGGAATAGCTGCTAAAGAAACAAAAGCACAAATAGCAGAAATCAAAGGTGCTATAGCAAAAATAAATTTTTGCGAATTTGAAGGGATTATATCTTCTTTAGTAAAAAGTTTTATCATATCAGCTACAAGTTGAATAAGCCCAAAAGGCCCTACCATATCAGGCCCTATGCGTCTTTGAAAATAAGCTAAAACCTTTCTTTCAGCATAAGTTGCAAGACCTGCTAAACTCGCAAATATTGCAATGATAATAATACATTTAATCAAAGTCTCTAAAGCAAAAAAAGCAAAATCACTCATGGTTTGCTCCTAATTTTTCTAAATTCGCCACAACAAATCTTTCATCAAAAAAGCTTAGCGTGTCAAGTTTTTCATCAAAATACGGCAAGAAAGCTCCATTTTTTATATCCTTATCCACACGCACACTAAGGCTTAATTCTTTATCTTTTATTTTAAGTTTTACAAGATCTTTATCTTTTAAATTTTTCTCTTTAGCTAAATTTTCACTTACGCCTAAAAAAATCACCTCATTAATCGCACTAGCACGATTTGAAAATCTACCAAATTGATAGCTAGGATTAGCGCTATAAAGCAAAATTTCATCTTCTTTTAGGTTTAAATTTTCAAAATTTGGAGAGACGAATTCTTTTTTAGCAACTTGTTTAAAACATTCTAAATTAAGCTCATATCCCCTTTTACAATCGCCTGCATTGGTATAAAAATTGTCTAAATGATCAAAATCAATCGGAGAAAAACCTTTATTTATAGGGAGTCTCTTAGTATAATTTATAGTATATTCCTCATCAAAACCTAAAGCATTAGCTAAATCATTTAAAAAATATCCCTTAAATTCTAAAGCAGCGTTAGTTGGCACCACTCTTTTATCATAATTTAAAAAAGTTCCTTCTTGCTGATTTAAACTCGCACTAGCTAAATTTGCATGCTCTTCATAAGAAAAACTAAAATCACCTTTTTCATTGTAGCCTAAAGTCTTGCCTTCTTGTGTGTTTTTATCCAAATCACAAATCATAGCCACACCTAAGGTATTAGTATGCGTAGGATTTAAAAAGACTTTAAAAGGAGTGGTATTTTGGATCAAAGCAAGTAATTTAGCAAGTTTTTTGGCATTTTTATGAAAATAAAAATCACTCCCTATAACAAGAGTAAAATTTACTTTTTTGAGCAATAAATCTTCTAATTTATCTTCATCTATGCCTAAATTTTTAGCAAAAACAGAGCGTTGTACTTCTATGATTTTTTTTACTTTTTTAGGTACGACTTTTTTTACTTCTTTTTGGATTTCATTACCTTCTTCATCTTTTTCTATGACTTGTTCTACAACTTCTTCGTTGATACTTTCTTCTATTTCTTTATTTTCACTAACAAAAAACTCTGCTAAATGAGTTTTAATACCTTCATCTTGGCTAAATTTTTGAAGTAAAAAATATAAAATTTGCTCTTCATCGCCACTTTTATGAATGTGTGAAATAAAATTTTTAGAATATTTTGCTATACCCATATCTTGCATAGGATGAAAATAAAGCCCTGAGCCTTTATTCATCACTAAAGCATTATTGATTTTATAGCTAAGTGTTGGAGCATCATATCTTAAAAGCATTCCAGCCACAACCAAAAAATCACTTTTTGTTATATCTTGAGTATTAGCACTATAAAACTCGCCAGAATTAGCGATAAATTCTTGTAAAAATTCTTTAAATTTCAAAGCTTCTTCATTGATCAAAGAAAGATTAAATTTCTTTTTTAAATTTTGTAAAATCAAAGCTTCTTCATTGGTAATAAAACTATTAAATTTAATGTTTTTAATTTCATTTTTCTCAAAAAGCTCCACAAGTTCTTTAAAGGCTTTTTCATCTTTATCTGCCTCATTTTGCGTATCAAAAGCAAATCTTGCAGCCTTATTTAAACTCGCAAAGGCAAAATCATTACTCACACGATAAATTTTTTCTTTTTGATTGCTAATACCACTTTGCTTAATATCATAATACATCAACTCACAATCGCTTGAATGCGGATTTGAAGCAGGGATTCTTTTAAGTTCCCAAATATTTGAAGTGTATTGAAATTTCGAACCTATCAAAGCTCCTGTTGGGCATACGCTTGTACATTCCCCACAAAATGAACAATCAAGCGTGTCGCCATTTGCAGGACCTATCAAACTTTTTTGAAATTTAGTCCAAATCGCATAAGCATCTTTTCCCATGCTCTCTTTAAAGCTATTATCCACACTATCTCCGCCACGAGGAACGGTTTTTAAAGCACTTTCGCCGATTTTATCCTTACAAACTGTAATGCAGCGCTCACATACTATGCAAAGCGCGGGATCGTAATTAATCATTCCCCAATGTTTATGCGGTTTATGCGTGTCTTTAATCCAATGCTTTTGAACATTTACACGGCTTTTATGAGTGAAATTTTGCAATTCACACTCGCCTGATTTATCGCAAACCCCACACTCTAAAGGATGATTGATACAATAAGTTTGCATGATCTCATTTCTTTCATCCCAAAGATTTTGCAAATCACTTTCTACAACCATGCCCTCTTTTGCTTTAGTATTGCAAGAATATACTTTTTTACCATCAGCTTCAACCATACACATACGACAAGCCAAAGTAGGACTACAGCCCGAAAGATAGCAAATCGCTGGGATAAAAATATCATTTCTTCTTGCTATATTTAAAATATATTCGCCTTCTTCAAAGGCGCAATCTATACCATTAATCTTAATTGTCATTTTGCTTCCTTTATGCGAATTGGAGTAAAATCAAAACCATTGTTTTCATAATTTAAAAAAGCTATGGTGCCTTGTAAATTTTCATCTAAACAAAGCTTGGTTTTAAGACTAAAATCTTTAGCCAAAATTTCAACTTCACTTTGATCTTTGCATTTTGCAATTTGTAAAAATTGCTTTGAACAATGTAAATTTTTATCTTGTAAATTTACTCTAAAAAGCACTAAACCATCATAATTATCTAGTTCTTTTAGGGTGTTTAATTTTGCCTTTTTAAAATCGCATTCTTCTTCATCGCTATCTAAAATCTTTAATTCATATTTTGCACTTAAGAAATTCAAAAAATATTTGATATTTTCGCTATCTTTGTAAGAATGGATATTTTTATCTATAATTAAATACTTAGCCTCTTTTAAAAAAGCAAGCACTTCACCTGCTTCTTCCTCTCCAAAACAAGATTCAGCACTTAAATATCCCTCATCTAAATCGCAAAAATGCTCTTCATCGCTTAATTTACAAAGCAAGGCTAAAACAAAACTCAAACTTGCAATTTCGCATTTGTAAAATTTAGCTTTTAAGTTTTTATCTTCCAAACAAGAAATATTAATGCTATTTACACCTATTTTTTCACATAAATTTTTGTTTTTAAGGCTTGGCATATCTAAAAAACAAAGAGCATTATCATAAATCATACCCTCTCCTTTTTTATAACAATAGTCCAATCCACTTGATTAAATTTCAAAGAATTTAAAAGCTCACAGCCTTGTTCTTTTACAAAAGAAAAACTTTTTTCAACAGGAGAAAAATCGCCGATTTCAAAAAGCACCACTAAAACCTCGCCTTGTTTTGCTTCTTTTATGATTTGTGCTAAATCTTCAAAAAGCTCTTTGCTTTTTCTTAAATCTACTCTTCTCATCGATCTATCTCACCTAAAACTATATTTACATTACCCATAATGGCTACAACATCAGCCAAATAAGTACCTACAAGCATTTCTTCAAAAAACGCACAATGCCAATAACTAGGCGTTCTAGCCTTTAAACGATAAGGTCTTCCTGTACCATCACTATAGATAAAAAAGCCAAGCTCACCTTTTGGACTTTCAGTAGGCACATAAACTTCGCCTTTAGGGGGTTTTAAACCTTGAGTGATTAAAACAAAATGCTGCATTAAAGAATAATTCTGCGTTAAAATTTGTTCCTTTGAAGCACTTACATACTCAGGATGCGTAGCTAAAATTTCAGGTGGAGTATCTTTATAAAGCGTGGCACATTGTCTAAGGATTTTTAAACTTTCACGAAATTCTTGCATATAAACTTTATATCTTGCATAAGAATCCCCTTGCGTAGCATAAGGCACGCCAAATTCGACTTCATTATAAAGCAAATAAGGCTCTTCTTTGCGTATATCGTATTTTATGCCACTTCCTCTTAACATCACACCTGTACAACCCCAATTTAAGGCTTGTTCTTTAGTAACCACACCTACATTTTCAGTTCTTAAACGCCAAATTCTATTATCATCTAAAAGATATTCATAATCTTTTAAATCATTTGGAAATTTATCGCAAAATGCAAGCATTTCTTCTAAATAATTTTCAGGTAAATCAAGCATAACCCCGCCTATTCTCATAGAAGAATGTGTAAGCCTTGCACCACAATACTTTTCTATCAAATCCAAAACATACTCACGTTCTCTAAAGCAGTATAAAAACACACTCATCGCACCAATATCAAGCGCATGAGTGGCAAGCCAAAGTAAATGCGATGCGATACGGTTTAATTCTAAAAGTATCATGCGTATCACTGCTGCACGGCGTGGAATCTCTAAACCACAAAGCTTTTCAACCGCTGCACAATAAGCATAATTATTCGCTGAAGCGGCGATATAATCCATTCTATCAGTAGTAGGAATAAATTCTTGATAAATCATATTTTCAGCCATTTTTTCCATACCACGATGCATATAACCTATACAAGGACGTGCTTTTACAACTTGCTCTCCATCAAGTTCTAAAATAAGACGTAAATTTCCATGTGCTGAAGGGTGTTGAGGGCCTAAATTGATAATCATTTTTGAGTCTTCTTGCTCAAAAGCTATATTTTCATAATAAGGTTTTAACTTGCTAGGAATTTGCATTTTAACGCCTTTTCTCTAAAATTTTTGCTTCATCACGTTTTACTTTTTTTACAAAAGCTACGCCTTCATCTTCTTGATATTCTTGTTTAAAGGAAACTTCCTTCTTTTGACCACCTTTTGGCACTTCATGATAAAGTCTTGCAAAATTTAGCGTATCTTTATCATCAACAAAACCAGAATCTCTTTGTTCTTCACCCACTACTTCACGATATTCTTTACCAAAAATTTTATCAATCTCATACCATCTTGCAAACTCATCACCCTTTAAAGGATAAGTTTTTAAAAGCGGATGTCCAAACCAATCATCAGGCATTAAAATGCGTTTTAAATTGGGATGATTTATGATGAAAATTCCAAACATATCATAAATTTCTCTCTCACTCCAATCTGCCCCTTTAAAAACATGAGCCACGCTTTGCAAACGCTCTTTTACGCCTACAAAAGTTTTTATTCTCACTCTTAATTTTTTTTCTAAATTTAAAAGCTGATAAAACACTTCAAAACCATTTTTATCTGCTACAAAATCAATAGCACTTGCCTCTGTAAAACTTAAATACCCTAAAGTTTTAAGCATTTGCAAAGTTTTAACGTTGTCTTCTTTTTTAATTTCTATTACCCAAAAATCAAGCTCTACAAAGGAATTTAAAATTTCTACTTGAGTTTTTAAAACTTCAAAATCATCTTTAAAAACACTTTCATTAACATCAGATTTTACAGTGTGTGGCGCGTGATAAAATCTATCTTTGTAATAATTTTGAGTTTGAGCATTTTTTTTATCGCTATACTTTCTCATCATATCAACCTTTTAGGTGCGATCTTACGACTTGCTTTTTCTTTGCGGATCTTTTTTTGCAAAATCATCAAAGCAAACTGAAAACTTTCTGGGCGTGGAGCACAGCCTGGCACATAAATATCTACAGGTATAATTCTATCCACTCCTTGAACCGTAGAATAAGTATTAAACATACCGCCTGTATTGGCACAACTTCCCATAGAAATCACCCATTTAGGATCAGGCATTTGATCGTAAAGTCTTCTTGTAAATTCAGCGTGTTTTTTACACAAAGTTCCTGCGATAATCATCACTTCGCTATGGCGTGGTGAAGCTCTAAAAATCGTTCCAAATCTATCAAAATCATATCTTGAACCCCCGGCCGCCATCATCTCAATCGCACAACAGGCAAGTCCATAAGATAAAGCCCATAAAGAATTACTCCTACCCCATTGAACTAGTTTATCAACACTAGTTAAAACGACGGGCAAACCACTTGCATAATTTACTTGATGCTCTGCCATGCAAACGCTCCTTTTTTATAAGCATATAAAAATCCAACTCCTAAAAGTACGATAAAAACAAAAACTTCTAAAAGCCCAAACCAACCTAAATCTTTAAAAATCAAAGCCCAAGGAAATAAAAACACAACTTCTATATCCAAAAGTATGAAGATTAAGGCGATGATGAAAAATTGAGAGTTAATCTTGTTAGCTTGTTTAACAGGAATAGGACCACATTCATAAATTCCAAGTCCTAATTTTTTGCGATTTTTTGCGGCAAAATTATTACCAATTTTTGAAGCTAAAAAAACCAGTCCAAAAAAAATAACACTAGCAAGTACTAGCATTAAAAAAATACCAAAATAAGGATGCGAAGCATCTATATGAGACATTTATTCTCCTTTTTTAAAGCACTTTAATCACTCCACAACAAAAATTAAATTTACACTTTTCTTTATTTTACTCTAAACTTTCTATATTGAAACTTATATTAAAAAATATTTTTTAAAGTTTTAATTTTTTATGATTAAATTTATAAAAAAGATCACTTTGATGAGTTATAAATATATAAGAAATATTATTTTTTTGCTGATAGTCATATAAAAAAGTTAAAATTTCTTTAGAAGTTTTAATATCAAGTGCTGAAGTAATTTCATCTAAAATCAACAATTTAGGATTTAAAATCAAAGCACGGATAAGACCTACACGCGTGGCTTCTCCTCCGCTTAACTCATAGGGTTTTTGTTCTAAAATTTGCTTTTTTAGACTAAAAAAATCAAAAAATTCTAAAATCAAGTCATCATTCTTTTGTAAATTAAAATTTTCCAAACCATCTTGTATAAGATTTTTGATTTTTTTATAAGGGTTTAAAGCCATTTTTTGATCTTGAAAGCAATACTGAATTTGCTTTCTTAAAAGTCTCTGTTTGTTTTTATCAAGCTTGTGTAAGTTAAGATTTTCATACCATACCTCACCCTCGCTTGGATCTTCTAAAAAACAAAGAATTCTAGCTAATGTACTTTTACCTGCACCACTTTTACCTAAAATTATTAAATTGTCATTTTTATTTAAAGAAAAATTGATATTATCAAAAATAATATGTCTTTCTTTTTTTAAATACCAATGCTTTTTAAGCTCATAAAACTTACTTAAATTACAAACTTTAAGCATTATAATACCTTAAAAACTCATCTAAGCTATATAAATTTGAACTATTTTTTTCTAGCATAAGAATTTCATCTGCTAAAGAATTTACCAAATTTAAATCATGAGTGATGCAAACTAAGGCTGTGTTATTTTTTAATTCTTCTAAAATCGATATAATCTTAGAAGCGTTTTCTTTATCCAAAGAAGCTGTGATTTCATCACAAATTAAAATTTGGGGTTGATTTAATAATGCCAAAGCTAGGCTCACCCTTCTTGCCATACCCAAACTTAATTCATTAGCATAAGAATGCCACAAACGATCAAGATTTTCAAATCCTAATTTTTTAAAATAAGAAAAAGCGTAATCTTTTCTTTCTTTTTGTTTTAATTTTGTATGAGTTTTTAAAACAAGATGACATAAATTTCCAATATCCAAATAAGGATAAAGACTAAGCTCTGCATCTTGCAAAACAAGTGCCACCTTAGAACGGAAATTTCTAAGTTCTTCTTTGTTAAAATTAAAAATACAAGAATTATGAAAACTTAATTCATCAAAACTTATTGTGAAGTTAGAATCTAAAAGTCTTACCAAAGCTTTTCCTAGCAAGCTTTTACCCACTCCACTTTGTCCTAGTATCATTAAAGTTTTGCCTGTTTTTATATCTAAATTAATATCCTTAAGCAATAAATTATTCTTCAAACTGATATTTAAATTTCTTACCTTCAAGATCTTATACCCCAAATTTTTTGTAAAAAATTACCCAACCATAAAAGAGGTAAAAACAACAAAAGCAAGCTTAAAAGTGGAAAAAGTATCATCCACCAAGCACCTATAAAAACTGCTTTTGAAGACTCACTCAAAAGAGTACCTAAAGTTGGAATTTCAAATCCTAAGCCCAATCCAAAAAAACTCAAAGTAGCTTCTGTGGCTATAGCATGAACAATATTAAATATAAAAAGTGTAAAAATCAGTGTTTTTAAAGCGGGTATTAAATCTTTAAAAAAAGCTCTAAATTTAGTTCTTCCAAGCACTATATTTGCTTTGTAAAAATCTAAATTTTCAAGTCTTTTTAATTCACTTTCTATAATTCTTGCTATGAAACACCAATGAATTAAAGCGATTAAAAAAATCATCAAAAACACATCAGAAGTTATCATGCTTTGAAAAAACATCATAAGTAAAAAAGCAGGCAAGGCTAAAAAAAACTCTAAAATACGCATCCAAAAAATATAAAAAAAACATCGTGCTAAAAACAAATAACACAAAGCAAAAATAATAGACAATAAAGATCCACCAACACCTATAATCAAAGAATTTCTCAAAGCAAAAAGCAAACGAGAAAACAAATCCCTGCCTAAAAAATCAGTCCCTAAAATATAAGTAAAATTAGGAGCTTGATGCAAATTTTCTAAATGAGTGCTTAAAATATCAAAAGGAGTCAAAAAAGGTGCGAATAAGGCGCATAAAAACAAAAAAATTAAAGGCGCAAGTATGATAAGAAATTTAAACAAAATCAAGCCTTCTTAATCTAGGATTTAAAATCCTAGCTACAATATCACTTAAAAATGTAAAAAATGCTGCAAGCAAAACACTAAAAAATATAAGCGCAAGCACAACAGGATAATCTTTAAAAATAATACTTTTAAAAAGTAAAGACCCAAGCCCCTCGTAAGCAAAGACACTTTCTACCACATAAGTTCCCATCATAAAACTTAAAGCACTTCCCCCAAAATAAGCCACAATAGGACTTAAAGAATATTTCAAAACTAAAAAATAAATATCTTTTTCTCTCAAAGCTCTAGCATATAAATTTTGAATAAAAATTTGAGAAAAACTTTCATTGATAAAATTTCTAGCAATCCTTAAAAATAACGCCAAATGTGATAAAACGAGCACCAAAACAGGTAAAATCAAATGCTCTAAACGATTTAAAAAATCATCTTCAAAGCCTATATCACTACTTCCCATAACAGGCAAAATTTTCCAAAAAATTCCAAAAATTAAAACAAACAATAAAGCTAAAACAAAAGGAGGTAAAGCAAAAAAATTAAAAGCTAAAAAAGTGATGATTTTATCTATAAAACTTTCTTTATAGTAATATCCTAAAAGTGCCAAAAAAACACTGAGTAAAAATAAAAGCATTAAGGCACTAAAACCCAAAATAAAAGTATTAAAAATTCTTTCTTTTATAAGCTTTAAAACACTTTCTCCACTTAAAAAAGAAACCCCTAAATCTCCTTTTAAAGCCTTAAAAAGCCAAATTTTATACTGCTCTAGCAAAGGCTTATCAAGCCCTAAATTTTGTTCTATTCTTTGAACAAATTCTTTACTTTGTGAATTAACTCCATTAGCATAAGCTATACTGCCTTTACTAAAATAAAGCAAAACAAAACATAAAAAAGTGCTAAAAAATGCTACGACAATACTAAAAACTAAGCGCTTTAGCACTATTTACTCCACTCATAAACATTCCAAGTAAAACCCACTCCATGATGACCTAAAGTCCTTGCTTTGATACCTTTTAAATCTTTATTATAAACTAAAGCAAAATCAAGATAGGCTAAAAAGATAAAAGGGGGATTTTCATACAAAGCATCTATAAAATCTTTATAATATTTTTTTCTCTCTTCCAAATTTGAAGTATTTCTTGCTTTTTGCAAGGCTATATCCACTTTTTTATCATGATAATGTCCAAAATTCCAACCCGCATCATTTAAAGCACTATCTTGCGAACTTTCAAATACCCTAAAAGTGTGAAAATCAGGATCTAAAGGACTTCCCCAGCCTATTAAAAAACTATCTACTTTAGAATAATCAAAACTTCCAGCAGGTTTAGCCACCACCTTGCTTACAACTCCTATTTTTCTAAATTCGCTTTGCAAAATTCCAGCTAAACTTACCCTTAAAGGATCATTACTCATCACCCAAATTTCAAATTCTAAAATTTTCCCATCTTTTTCAAAATTTCCATCTTTATTTTTCTTAAAACCTGCACTTACAAGCAAGTCCTTGGCTTTTTTGGGATCATATTTGTAAATTTTAAAATTCTTAGAATTTGCCCAAGAACGCTCTAAAGGGTGATTGGCTACAAAAGCATAATTATGCAAAAGATTTTTTACTATACTTTCTTTATCAACTGCGTAATTTAAGGCTTGTCTTACTTTTAAATCTTTTAAACATTCATTATCAAAATTAAACATTAAAGCCCGATAATCAGCCGATTTTTCACGTAAAATTCTAAAATTTTCATCATTTTTAAAAAGATTTAGCAAAGAAACATCGATTAAAGCTGCGTCTATCTTGCCATTTTTAAGCTCAGCATTAGCTATAGAAGGGTCAAAAATGTGTTTTATAATAAGTCTTGGAGTTTTTACCTTATCAAGATAAAAATGTTCATTGGCTTTAAATTCAACATATTCACCTTTTTTCCATTTTACAAATTTATAAGGACCTGTGCCTATAGGATTTTGATTAAAAGAGCTTGTGTTTAAATTCTCATTTTCAAGCAAATGTTTAGGAAGCATTCCTATGCTTAAAGCATCTAAAAATGCGGGATAAGGTTTAAAAAGTGTGATTTTTACATGAGAAGGATTTAAAATTTCCACACTTTTAATGTCTTCAAAATTGACATAAACAGAAGAATTGTTTTTAGGATTTTTAAAGGCTTCTATACTAAATTTCACATCATCAGCACCAAATTTGACTCCATCATGCCATAAAACATCATCTCTTAAAAAAATATCATAAATAAGCCCATCTTTACTAACATCCCAAGACTTAGCCAAATCAGGTTTTAAACTCATATTTTCATCAAAACGCGTAAGCCCTGAAAATACAAGATTAATCACTGCATCATGATCCTCGCTATAAGCAGGATTTATCCTTGTGATTTCATTTTCAACTGCTATAATAAGTGTATCTTTTGGGATTTTCGCTTCTAAATTCACAAACAATAACATTGCAGAAATTAAAAATCTCAACATAAAAAAACCTTTTTATTTTAATAACGCACAAAATTATAAAACAAAAAAACTCAACTCGCAAGCCTATACGGGGGATAAAGTTATATTTTAGTTATAAATTTCTATTTAAATACTATTTTAATAAATTTTTATCATTATATTATTCAAATTTTTATTTTTTGAAGTTAAATTCATAAACGAAAAATTCATTATAAAGCCTATATTTAGGAGTTTTAAAGTCTTAATTTTAATTGAATAAAATTATTATTTGTATTATAATCGCAATTACTTTTGTCATATAAATGCAAGGAGATAACATGGAACAAAATCGTAGAGATTTTTTAAAATGAAGTTCTTTGTTTGGCGGCTTAACCTTAAGTCCTATAAGTCTAAGTACAAATTTATTAAAAACTCCTCAATTGATCAGCAAATGGGCTGGATGTAATGTAAATTGCGAAAAAAAATGTCCTGTAAAAGTACATAATCAAGATGGAATTATTAAATAATCAGTACTGATAATGAAGCCTTTTATATAATTTATGCAACAGGAACAATAATCAATCGCTGTACACAAGGTCCATGGGCTAGACTTTGAAGTCTTTATGGTGGTTATTTAAATTATCACAACTCTTATTCTACGGCTCAAATTTCAAATACTATGTTTTTTCTATGGAGGATCTCCTGCTAGCGATATATATACTTTACGCTCTGCAAAATTAGCTATATTTTTTGGAGCAAACCATGTTGAAACTAGAATGGGAGGTGGTGGAGTAGGCTATGCTTATCAAAAAGCCTTAGAAGAAAGTGGATGTAAAATAATTCACATTGACCCAAGATACAATGATTCTATGATAGGGCATTGTGATGAGTGGATACCTATAGCACCAGGAACCGATGCAGCTTTGATTGCTGCGCTAACTTATGTGATGATAAAAGAAGATTTACTTGATAAAACTTTTCTTGATAAATACACCATAGGCTTTAGCGAAAATACTCTGCCACAAGATGCAGCCAAAAACTCAAGCTATGAAAGCTATGTTTAGGACTAAACGATGGAGTAGAAAAAACTCCTGATTAGGCTAGCAAGATTATAAACCACATAGTTCAACTTGCAAGAGAAATTACCACCATAAAGCCTTGTTTTATAGAACAAGGTTGAGAAGTGCAAAGACATTCAAATGTCGAACAGGGTCAAGTAAAACATATGATATAATGGATATGCCTTTTAAAAATCCAATAAAAGATTCTATTCCTTATTTTTTATTCACAGATGCCATTTATCGTGGAAAAGAAATGACAGATATTAGTGATGGGGTACGTAGCACAACACAATTAAAACAAAATATTAAATTTATTTTCAATACAGCAGGAAATTGCCTTACAAATCAGCACAGCACTATTAAAGAAGTGTATGATATTTTAAGCGATGAGAATTTGTGTGAGTGTATAGTAGATATTAATATAACCAGAACTCCGTCAAACAATTATGCTGATTATATCTTACCTGATGCAACTATGCTAGAGCAAGAAGATTTTATAAGACCTAGTGCAGGATATTATAGCAATAAGCCTTATATTATTTATTGTCAAAAAGCTATCGAGCCAGTTGGTGAAGTAAAACCTATTTATGAAATGTGTCTTGAACTTGCTAAAGACTTGGCATAGAAAAAGAATTTAGCGAAGGAAGAACGCAAAAAGATTGGCTAAAATACCTTTATGAAGAAAGTATGAAAAAAATCCACTTTTGTCTAGTTTTGAAGAAATGTGCGAAAAAAGGACTTGTAAAATTTGAGCCTGTAAAACCTGTAGTGGCATTACAAAGTTTTATAAAAGATCCTATCAATAATCCTTTAAAAACTCCTAGCGGAAAGATAGAAATTTATAGCACAAAACTCGCACAAATGCAAAAAACTTGGAAATTAAAAGAAGGACAACAAATATTGAAAGTCAAAGAGAAGGGATTTTAGACCCATTAAAACAAAAGCATCCTTTGCAATTTTTTGGCTATCACTACAAAGGTAGAACGCATTCTAGCTTTTGGGAAATTCCACAAATTAGAGAAGCTAATCCTCAAGAAATTTGGATAAATATTATAGATGCAGAGCAAAGAAGTATCAAAACAGGCGATGTGGTGCAAGTAAGAAATGACTTAGGAATCATACCAGGTTTTGCAGTAACCCCACAAGATGCATGGGTAAAATATGAAAATGGTATCGATGTGGGAACTTGTGTGAATTCTTTGGCAAGTATAGTACCAACTGCTATTTCTAAAGGAAATGGACAACAATTCTATTTTAGTTGAAATTGCAAAAGTTTAAGGAGAAAAAGATGAAATTAGAAGAAAATTCACAATTTGGTTTTATGCTAGATCAAAGCAAATGCGTAGGCTGTAGGACTTGCTCACTTTCTTGCAAGGATTATAAAAATATGCCTGTGGGTTAATTTTCGCCGTGTGTTTGAGACCGAAGGGGGAAATTGGACAGCTAAAGAAGATGGAAGTTTTGAGCAAAGTGTTGCTTACTACACTTCTATTTCTTGCAATCATTGTTCTAATCCATCTTGTCTTAAAGCTTATCCAACCGGTGCAACAACGAAAATAAATGGGGCATAGTAGCAATCGATGATAATATGTGTATAGGCTGCAAAGCTTGTGCTATGGCATGTCCTTATGGCGCACCTCAATTTAACCATGAAAGTGGTCATATGAGCAAATGCGATGGGTGTTATGAGAGATTAAAAGAAGGTAAAAATCCAAAGGAATTTGCAATGGTGGTTGCTTTTATCCCTTCATTTTTTCATTTAAATGATATTATACACATTGTTAATGTATTAAATAGAATGGGTGTTTTTTATGCAAACAATGAGTGGCATATAGGCTGGATGAATAATGAAATTTTATTTATATCTCTTGTATGTGCTTTGGGCTTTTTGCTTTATCTAATAAACTTCAAATTGGGGCGGGGTATCTTACGCTAATATGTGGAATTTTAGGACTTTTCTTTATGAGTGGAGCTTATGACTCCATGCAAGAAAGTGTGCCTACTTGGGATTTTAAGATCACTTTGCTTTATTTTTTCGCTAGTACTATATTTTTAGGTGCTATTGTTTATTATTGTTTTTTTGAAAATAGCGAACATGAAAAAATGTCGTTTTTTACAGGACTTATAGGCATAGGGCTTTAAGCACTGCTATAGTTTTGCAAACCCTACATGTAGGACAAACTTGGATTATGGGGCTTGTAAACCCTTTTGAACTTTTAGGTGGAGCCTATGATTGGTTTATACCGCTTTCTTTTGCATTCTTAGGACTTGGGATTTTTACTTGGTATTTGCATAATTATTTACATGAAAAATTTAAAAGTAAATTTTTTGCTTATTTTTCCCTACTTTGCGCATTTTTAGGGATATTTACCACCAGAATGCTATTTTATGGACTTATAAATACTAGGACATTCTTAATGCAAAAATTGGCAATAGACATATTTATCAATTTTTTGCAAAATCCACCTAATCATTTTTTGCTAGAAAAACTTAAAAAATAAAAATTCTGGCAAAATTGGTTTTTAAAAAATAATAGCAAATTACAATGCGCCGCTTTAAAGCTTTTATCATCTTCAAACGAAGATGATAAATTAATAGCAAGTGATTTTACATCTTTGTTTTTAAGCGATGTTGATTATGTAAAAGCACCGCCTTTTGCTTCTTTTTATCTTGATGAAAATAAAGAAATTTATTCAGATAATTCTGATAAAATTAAGCAAATTTTTGTGCAAAATAACTTTTTTTCTTTTTTTAATGAAGAACCTGCAGATAGCTTGATAAATGAATTATTATTCATTAGTTTTTTAATCAAAAAACAAGATGATATAACTTTGCAAAAATTCTTAAAAGAAGAATTTTTTACTTGGTTTAATATGTGGAGTTTTGATGTTATCAATAAAGCTAAAACACATTTTTATAAAGCATTAACAATGTTAATGCAAGACTTTTTCAATCAACTAAATACAAAATTTTAACACAAGTCAATTTTTTTCTCCTTTTTAAGATATAAAATATCTCTTTTACAATAAAAAGGAGAAATTATGACAAAAGAACAAATTCAAATCATCAAAGATTGTGTGCCTATTTTGCAAAAAAATGGAGAGGATTTAACCAATGAGTTTTATAAAATAATGTTTAATGATTATCCTGAGGTAAAACCTATGTTTAATATGGAAAAACAAATTTCAGGAGAACAACCAAAAGCTTTAGCGATGGCGATTTTAATGGCAGCCAAAAATATAGAAAATTTAGAAAATATGAGAAGCTTTGTTGATAAAGTTGCCATAACTCATGTTAACTTAGGGGTTAAAGAAGAGCATTATCCTATAGTTGGAGCTTGCCTTTTAAAGGCTATTAAAAATCTTTTAAATCCTGATGAAGCCACTCTTAAAGCTTGGGAAGTTGCTTATGGAAAAATTGCTGAATTTTATATCGATATAGAAAAAAAGCTCTATGATAAATAATACAAGCCCATTTTGGGCTTTAATCAAATTTTTCTACTAAATTTTTTGCTAATTCCTTTATATTCTCACCCTTTAATTCGCTGATTTCACCATTTTGAGCCAAGAAAATTCTATCAGCACTATCAAAATATGCATCATCATGTGTGATAGCAAAGATTGTTTTGCCTTGCTCTTTTAACAAAGGTAAAAGTTTTTTATAAAAAAATCTTCTAAAAACAGGATCTTGATCAGCCGCCCATTCATCAAGCACTAAAATATCCCTTTCTTCAAGCAAGGCTATAAGCATAGCTAAACGCTTTTTTTGCCCTGTAGAAAGTTTGGTTAAGGTCAGTTCATTATCTTTGACACTTGTTTTATCTTTAAGTTCTAAAAACTCCAACCAAAAAGCAATTTTTTCTTCGCTTGCAAAATTTTCTTTATTTAAGGTTTTAGTAAAAAGATGAAAATCGCTAAAAACAGCAGAAATAAGAGATCTATACTCATCTAACTTTTTATCATCTATAAGCGTATCGTCAACATAAATTCCGCCTTTACTTGGCTTAAAAAGTCCTGTCAAAAGCATACAAAAAGTGGATTTACCACTTCCATTTTTACCTATTAAAAATACCAATTCACCTTTTTTAAGTTCTATATTTACAGGATTTAAGTGAAAATTTTCTTCATAAGCAAATTGAGTATTTCTAAAAGAAATTTTTTTCCATTCGCTAATATAATGTGTTTTTTTAAAACCTTCTATATAATCATCTAATTCCAATTTTGCGATCTTATCTAAAGCGATTTTTGCCAAAAGCAAAGTAGGAAAAGATCCTATCATAGATACTAAAGGGGTTCGTAAAAACAAAATAGAAAGAGCTATAGTTGTAGCATCTGCAACACTTGCCCATTCAAATTTTAAAGCTAAGTAAAACTCTACGCCCACTAAAGCCAAAAGAGTTACATTTGTCCAGTTGTTTGAGAGATTGTTAAAAAGATTGCCTAAAGTACTATTTTTCTTTTTCAATCTTGCATTATTTTCAAATTCATCTTCATAATAAAGCTTGGCTCTATCACGATTGATCAAAAGTTCTTTATGTCCATCTAGTATATTTTGGTAATTATTTTGCAAAGCATCGTCATTTTCCCTTGCCTTTCGAAAATACTGATATACTTTCATCATCAAAAAATTATTAGTAATAAAAATAACCATAATCCATACCACACACAAAGCAAAAATTTGTGGTGAAAGATAACATAAATAAACACTAGTGCATAAAATCAATATACTTGATTGTAAAAAATCAGGCAATCTTAAAAGCCCAAAAGATATATTTCTCACATCACTTCCCAAAGAAGCTAAAATTCTAGCCTTACCTACTTTAGCCACTCTTAACAAAGGGGTATCTAAGATCTGCTTTACTACACGCCTTTGCATTTTAAAAATAAAATTTTGTCCAAAAATACTAAGTCCAAGTTCAACTATGGTAGAACTTATAAAAAATATCAAAAGCAAAACAATAAAATAAAAAATAGGAATGTTTTGTGCATTTTTAAGCAAATAATCATTGATAAAAACAAGAGTTAAAACTCCAACAGCACTTGTAATAAAAGAAAAAAGCAAAAAAGAAACCAACTTTAATTTATTTTGCTTAAGTAATTCCATAATAAAAGGCATTTATAAACTCCAAAATATAATTTTAATTATAACATTTTAAGAGTGATTATTAAAATTTTATTTTATCTTTTACTATAAAAACAGCACGAATAGCCAATAACGCTAAAAAAATCATATATATACTCATACCATATAAAATATGGATTTTCATTTTTACTCGCGAGTGTATTAAGCCAAAAAACGAGTTGCGGAGTAATACCGCCTGAAATTGCATAAGCAATATTATAAGAAAAAGAAATTCCTGAAAATCTTATTTTAGCTCTAAAAACTTCACTCATTAAAATAGGTGCAAACACATTAATTCCACCTAAAAAACAAACAATCGAATACAAAATACATACCAAAACCAAATTTTTAAGCTCATATAAAGCATAAAAATATAAAAAAGAAAAAATACAAAAGTTAAAGAAAATAAAATGTAAATTTTAAATAAACCAAATTTATCTACAAGATAACCCATAAAAGCCCCGCCTAAAGCTATTCCCAAAATTCCTAATATCTGCAAATAACTTCTTTCAATCTCACTTAAATTTAAAATACTGGGCATAAATTTAGGCATTAATAAAACAAGCACAATAACACAACCTGTTAAAACCCAAGTCATCATCATTGATGAAAATAAATTTTTTACAATATCCTTTTCTTTAAATAAATCTTTAAGAGGAAAAGAACTAAGCGATGATTCTTTTTTCATTTGTTTAAAAACAGGAGCTTCTTACAAAAATCTACACAAATAAATAGAAATAATCCCAAAAATTCCACCTACAAAAAAAGCAATACGCCATGCATAAGCAGCAATTTCTTCTATACCAAAAAAAGCATTAATGATTAAAATACTATACTTCCTAACAAAATTCCTAAAGCCATAGCTGAATTTAAACAGCTTAAAAAGAAAGCTTTTTGTTTTTCTTGACAATGTTCTCTTACAAAAACCCAAGAGTTTCATAACCTAGAATAAAAGCTAAGACAAAGGTAGGAAGAACCATTAGTAAAATACTTAGCATAAACATATTTTTACGCCCAAATTTATCTCCAAAATGTGCCATAACTATACCACCTAAGGACGTGCTAAATATCCAGCTGCAAATGCTCCATAAGTATTTAATAAAGCCCAAAATTCACTCATATCTTTAGGAAAAAATACATTAGCTATATATTCAGCAAAAAAGACAAAAATAATAAAATCATAAAATTCTAAAGTTCCTCCTAGTGAAGAAAGTCCTAAGATCTTAATTTCCTTTGTTCCAAATTTTGATTTTCTCATTGATTAATTACCTTAAATTTTAAAAACATTGTTTTTATTATACTATAATCATTTCCAAAATATTATCTAAAAAATTTAAGGATAAATATGTTTAATTTTATAACCACTCTTTTAAAAACCAATCTTTATTTTTTAGAAGAAAAAACCACAAGCAAAAGTTCAAATCAAACCCATATAATCCCACTTAAACAATCTGATGATGAATTTTTAAATTTATTATTTTCTTTTTTAGTGCCACAAAGCGATGAAGATAAGAATTTTATAGGAAAAACTCGCACAAAAATCAAAAGAAATGAGCATAATATTGCCCTGATAAAAAATCCAAATTTTAATGCTTTAATAGACACAGGGTTTTTAGATACTATTGACACATTAAAAGAAAAATTGCATATCCACAAAACCGATTTTAAAGATATCATTCATATTATCTTAACACATGCACATCCTGATCATATAGGAGCTTTAATGAGCGAAGAAAATCTTTTTCCAAAAGCTCAAATTTTAATCGATAAAAAAGAATATGATTTTTAGATCAAAAGCGATAGACAAGAAATTAAAAACACTTTGCTTAAACTTAAAAATATAGAATTTATTAACCACTCTAAAGATTTAATCTTTCAAAATTCAGGCATTAAAGCCATACCTGCTTACGGGCATACCCCAGGTCAAAATGCTATAATAATTGATGATAAAATAGTCTTTTGGGGAAATTTACTTCACCTTTATGATATACAAATCCCAAAACCTAAAATCGCTATAAAATTTGATATAGATCAAAATGAGGCTATACAAATCAAGGGAAAAACTACTTAAAGAATTTAAAGAAAGAAAACTCAAAGTTATAGGGACTCATATGCCTTTTATTGAGCCTAAATTTTAGATTAATTACTTAAAAATTACTAAAAATTAAGTAAAAATTTTAATAATTTTTGCTAAAATTATAGCCTTTTTATTTCATGAAAGGAGAAAATTTTGGCAAAAGATGATGTAATTGAAATTGATGGCACCGTACTTGAAGCATTGCCTAATGCAAATTTCAAGGTTGAACTTGACAACAAACATGTAATTTTATGTCATATTGCAGGAAAAATGCGTATGCATTATATAAGAATAATGCCAGGTGATAAAGTAAAAGTAGAACTTACACCTTATAGCCTTGATAAAGGGCGTATAACTTTTAGATATAAATAATCTAAGTTATTTAAAAGCTAATTTTAGATAAAATTAGAGTTTTTACGACAAATTACATCGAACTATATGAAGAAGTATTTTTAAAATCCACCACTTATTTTGAAAATAGTTGGTTATTCATAAAACCTGATGTGGTCGTAAATCAAGTGGAATTCATTCAAGGAGACGCTCATGAAAGTGAGACCATCGGTTAAAAAGATGTGCGACAAGTGCAAAGTAGTTCGCCGTAAAGGCGTGGTTCGCATTATTTGCGAAAATCCAAAACATAAACAAAGACAAGGATAAACATGGCTCGTATTGCAGGTGTGGATTTACCAAAGAAAAAAAGAATTGAGTATGGACTAACCTATATTTATGGTATAGGGCTTTTCACTTCAAGAAAAATTCTAGATAAAGTAGGAATTTCTTATGATAAAAGAGTTCATGAGTTAAGTGAAGATGAAGCAGCAGCTATCCGTAAAGAAATTCAAGAAAACTATATGGTTGAAGGGGACTTGAGAAAACAAGTTGCTATGGATATTAAAGCACTTATGGATTTAGGAAGCTTTAGAGGCTTAAGACACAGAAAAGGCTTACCAGTTCGCGGACAAAAAACAAAAACAAACGCAAGAACTAGAAAAGGTAAGAGAAAAACTGTTGGTGCAAAATCATAAGGATAAATCATGGCAAAAAGAAAAATCGTAAAGAAAAAAGTAGTTAAAAAAAATATAGCAAAAGGTATTGTTTATATCAGTGCGACTTTTAACAATACTATGGTTACAGTAACTGATGAAATGGGAAATGCTATCGCTTGGAGTAGTGCAGGTGGTTTAGGATTTAAAGGTTCTAAAAAATCAACTCCTTATGCGGCACAACAAGCAGTAGAAGACGCTTTAAATAAAGCAAAAGAACACGGAATTAAAGAAGTAGGCATTAAAGTACAAGGACCAGGAAGCGGTAGAGAAACTGCTGTTAAGAGTGTAGGTGCTATGGAAGGAATTAAAGTAACTTTCTTAAAAGATATCACTCCATTAGCTCACAATGGTTGCAGACCGCCTAAGCGTCGTCGTGTCTAAGATATAAGAAAAATTTAGGAGAATATTATGGCAAGATATAGAGGACCAGTAGAAAAATTAGAAAGACGCTTTGGTGTTAGCTTAGCATTAAAAGGAGAAAGAAGACTAGCTGGCAAAAGTGCACTAGATAAACGCCCTTATGCACCAGGACAACACGGAGCAAGAAAAGGTAAAATTAGTGAGTATGGACTTCAATTAAGAGAAAAACAAAAAGCTAAATTTATGTATGGAGTAAGCGAAAAGCAATTCCGTCGTTTATTTGCTGAAGCAGCAAGAAGAGAAGGAAATACAGGGGTATTACTTATCCAACTTTTAGAACAAAGATTAGACAATGTGGTGTATAGAATGGGTTTTGCTACAACACGTCGTTTTGCAAGACAACTTGTAACACATGGACATGTTTTAGTAAATGGTAAAAGAGTGGATATTCCTAGCTTTAGAGTAGAAGCAGGTGCTAAAATCGAAATTATCGAAAAAAGCAAAAACAATCCACAAATAACAAGAGCTATCGAACTTACAGCACAAACTGGAATCGTTGCTTGGGTTGATGTTGAAAAAGATAAGAGATTTGGAATTTTCACAAGAAAACCTGAAAGAGAAGAAGTTGTCATTCCGGTTGAGGAAAGATTTATCGTTGAGCTTTACTCTAAGTAATAGGGGCTAAATATGAGAAACATTACAACATCTGCTTATACGCCAACAGAATTTACAATAGAAAACATTAGTGATACTGTGGCTAAAATCAGTGCTTGGCCTTTTGAGATCGGCTATGGAATCACCCTAGCCCATCCTTTACGCCGTTTGCTTTACACTAGCACCATAGGATATGCTCCAACTGCAATTCATATTGATGGCGTAGCTCATGAATTTGATAGCATGCGTGGTATGCTTGAAGATGTAGCACTTTTTATCATTAATCTAAAAAAACTACGCTTTAAAATTAAAGGCGAATCAAATAAAGAAATAGTAGAATTTAGCTTTAAAGGCTCAAAAGAAATTTACGGCAAAGATCTAAATAATGATCAAGTAGAAGTAGTAAATAAAGACGCCTATCTAGCAACAATCAACGAAGATGCTGAACTCAAATTCACATTGATTGTTGAAAAAGGTATTGGCTATGTACCAAGCGAAGAAATTAAAGAGCTTTTAAATGATCCTAAATTTATAGCTTTAGATGCTTTCTTTACACCTGTAAGAGAAGCAACCTATGATATTGAAAAAGTTTTATTTGAAGATAATCCTGATTATGAAAAAGTGGTTTTAACCGTAACAACTGATGGACAAATCACTCCAAATGAGGCTTTTCAAAATGCTCTAGAAGCTATGTATAAACAATTATCAGTATTTGATAAAATTACCAATGTTAGAAGCGTAATTAAAAATCAAGCAACAAGCAATGAACTAGAAAATACTAAATTATTGCAAAACATTACAGATTTAAATTTAAGTGCTAGAAGTTATAATTGTCTTGAAAAAGCAGGAGTAGTTTACATAGGTGAGCTTGCTTTGATGAGTGTAAGTGAACTTGCAGGGCTTAAAAATTTAGGTAAAAAATCTCTTGATGAAATTAAAAACATCATGGAAAGCATAGGTTTTCCTGTGGGAACTTCTAAGCTTAGCGATAATAAAGAAATACTTAAAAATAAAATCGCAGAATTAAAAGCACAAAACGAAGGATAAAGAATGAGACATAAACATGGATATAGAAAACTTGGCAGAACTTCATCTCATCGTGCTGCCTTATTAAAAAATTTAACTATAGCTTTAGTAAATAGTGGAAAAATCGAAACTACTCTACCAAAAGCTAAAGAATTAAGAGGTTATGTAGAAAGATTGATTACTAGAGCAAGACTTGGAGATTTTAACGCTCATAAAGCAGTTTTTGCTTCATTACAAGATAAAAACGCTACTAATAAATTAGTGACTGAAATTGCTCCAAAATTCAAAGATCGCAATGGTGGATATACAAGAATCATCAAAACAAGAATTCGCCGTGGTGATGCTGCTGAAATGGCTTTCATCGAATTTGTGGCTTAATCAAATCCTAGCTTTTGCTAGGATTAATACTTCAATTAAATACCCTAAAAATAAAAAGTTTTAAATAATTATTTTAAATAAAATTAAATTTATTTATTTTTCAAAACCCTTGCTAAAAATTCAACTACTTATGCTAATATAAGTTTTTAATTTTTAATTTCAAGGATATGTTATGCAAGAAAACACTCGTTTACGCATTGCGATACAAAAATCAGGTAGACTTTCAAAAGAATCCATAGAGCTTCTTTCAGAATGTGGTGTTAAAATGCATATCCATGAACAAAGTTTGATCGCTTTTTCTACAAATTTACCTATAGATATTTTACGCGTTAGAGATGATGATATCCCTGGGCTTATTTTTGATGGTGTTGTAGATTTAGGTATTATAGGGGAAAATGTTTTAGAAGAAAATGAACTTGAACGCCAGTCTTTAGGAGAAAATCCAAGTTATAAGCTTTTAAAAAAGCTAGATTTTGGATATTGCCGTCTTTCTCTTGCCTTACCTCAAGAAAAAAAATTTCAAAATTTGAAAGATTTTGAAGGCTTAAGGATAGCTACTTCTTATCCACAACTTTTAAAGCGTTTTATGAAAGAAAATGGGATTAATTATAAAAATTGTATGCTTACAGGTTCTGTTGAAGTAGCCCCTAGGGCAAATTTAGCCGATGCAATTTGCGATCTTGTTTCAAGCGGGGCAACTTTACAAGCAAATAATCTTAAAGAAGTTAAAGTCATTTATGAATCTCGTGCTTGTTTGATTCAAAAAGAAAATGCTTTAAGTAAAGAAAAACAAGCCTTAGTGGATAAAATTATGTTGCGTGTAGCAGGAGTAATGCAAGCAAGAGAATCTAAATACATTATGCTTCATGCTCCAAAAGAAAAGCTTGATAAAATTCAAGCCCTACTTCCAGGAGTTGAAAGACCGACTATCTTACCTTTAGCACACGATGAAAAAAATGTAGCTTTACATATGGTAAGTAAAGAAAATCTTTTTTGGGAAACTATGGAGGCTTTAAAAGAAGAAGGTGCGAGTTCGATTTTGGTTCTGCCTATAGAAAAAATGTTAAAGTGAGTAAAAAATGCAAATTTTAGTATATGATAATTTAGATGAAAAACAAAAAGAAGAAGCGTTAAAACGCCCTGCTATAAGTGCGAAGGATGAAATTTCAAAAATAGTAAGTTCTATCATTAAAGAAGTGCAAGAAAAAGGCGATGAAGCTTTGATAGAACAAGCTTTAAAATTTGATAAGGCTGAAATTTCTAATATTAAAATCACTCAAGAAGAAATCACTCAAGCAAGCAATCGTTTGGATAAAGATTTACAAAATGCTATTTTAGTAGCTTATGAAAATATCAAAAAATTTCACGAAGCCCAAATCCCGCATGAAATCGCTCTTGAAACTACAAAAGGCGTTAAATGCGAGGTTTTAACACGCCCTATAGAAAAAGTAGGACTTTACATACCAGGGGGTTTAGCACCTTTGTTTTCAACGGTTTTAATGTTAGCTATCCCTGCAAAAATTGCAGGTTGTGAAAAAATCGTTTTAGCAAGTCCTGCAAAAATCAATGATGCCGTGCTTTTTTGTGCTAAACTTTGCGGCGTGGATGAAATTTATCAAATGGGTGGTGCAGGAGCTATAGCAGCTTTGGCTTATGGTACACAAAGTATTTTAAAGGTGGATAAAATTTTTGGCCCAGGAAATGCCTTTGTAACCGAAGCAAAACGCCAAGTAAGTAGCGATATAAACGGAGTAGCTATTGATATGCAAGCAGGACCTAGTGAAGTTTTAGTAATAGCTGATGATTTGGCTAATGAAAAATTTGTAGCTAGCGATTTGCTTTCACAAGCTGAACATGGTGCAGATTCTCAAGTGATTTTAGTGTGTTTAAATCAAGATTTTGCTCAAAAAGCAAGTAATGAAGTCCAAAGTCAATTAGAACTTTTACCTCGTAAAGAACTTGCAAGCAAAAGTATTGCGAATTCACGCATTATCATAGCTAAAGATTTAAATCAAGCCTTGGAAATTTCAAATCTTTATGCCCCTGAACATTTGATCATACAAACTCAAAATCCACGAGAACTTTTAAAAGGTGTAAAACACGCAGGATCAGTATTTTTAGGAGCTTATTCCCCAGAGTCTATGGGTGATTATGCAAGTGGGACTAATCATGTTTTACCTACTTATGGACTTACTAAAACGCATTCTAGTTTAGGTTTGGCAGATTTTAGTAAAAGAATGACCGTTCAAGAGCTAAGCAAAGAAGGCTTTCTAGCTTTAGGTAAAAGTGTTGAAATTTTAGCACAAAATGAGCATTTAGACGCACACAAAAACGCTGTAACTTTTCGTTTAGAGAGCTTAAAATGAATCAAAAAATCCTTTTTATAGATAGAGATGGCACTTTAATAGAGGAGCCAAAAAGCGATTTTCAAATCGATACTCTTGAAAAATTGCGTTTTGAAAAAGATGCTATTCCTACTCTTTTAAAACTAAAAAATTTTGGATTTAAATTTATCATGGTAAGCAATCAAGATGGTCTTGGAACGCCGAGTTTTCCAAAGGAAAATTTTGAAATTGCTCATGAAAAAATGCTTGATATTTTAAAAAGTTGCGGTATAGAATTTCAAGATATTTTTATTTGTCCGCATTTTGAAAATGAAAATTGTGCTTGCAGAAAACCTAAAACTGCTATGTTAGAAGAGTATATCAAACACGAACTTTATGACAAGGAGCAAAGTTTTGTTATAGGAGATCGTGAGAGTGATATGATTTTAGCTTCAAATTTAGGTGTGCGTGGTTTAAGATACGGCGAACTTTCTTGGAAAGAAATAGAAAATGAAATTTTAAGTTCTTTTAGAAGTGCGAGTTATCAAAGAACTACCAAAGAAACAGATATAAAAGTAAAAGTGTGCTTAAATGGGGGCAAGGTTAGCATTAAAACAGGTATTGATTTTTTTGATCACATGTTAGAGCAAATCGCTGTACATGGAGGTATAGGGCTTGAAATTTCTTGCAAAGGGGATTTAGAAATCGATGAGCATCATAGCGTTGAAGATGTAGCCTTAGCACTTGGAGCTTGCATCAAAAAAGCCTTAGGGGATAAAATCGGCATTGCAAGATATGGTTTTGCTTTACCTATGGATGAGTGTTTGGCAAGTTGTGCGATGGATTTTTGCAATCGCCCTCATTTAGTCTATAAAGCCAAATTTAAAAAATCTCATTTAGGAGCTTTAAGCACAGAAATGATCGAGCACTTTTTTTATTCTTTAAGCTATGCTATGGGTGTGAGTTTGCATTTAAAAGTTAAAGGCAAAAACGATCATCATAAAGCCGAAGGGCTTTTTAAAGCCTTTGCAAAAGCTTTGAAAATGGCAGTAAAAATAGAAAGTGAAAATTTAGCCAGCTCTAAAGGAGTGATATGAAAATCATCATCATCGATACAGCCTGTGCGAATTTGGCATCTTTGAAATTTTGTTTGGATAGATTAGGTTTTAATGCAACTATCAGTAGGGATTTAAAAGAACTTGAAAGTGCGGATAAGCTTTTTTTACCTGGAGTGGGTACTGCAAAAGAAGCGATGAAAAATTTAGAACAATTTAATCTTATTGATTTTATTAAAAATACCAAAAAACCTTTACTTGGTATTTGTTTAGGTATGCAAATTTTAGGAAATTTTTCCGAAGAATTAAATCAAGAAACCTTAAAACTCATAGATTTTACAACTCAAAAATTTAAAGCTAAAGAAGGCTTTACTTTTCCACATATGGGATGGAATCAAGTTCATAGCTCTCATGCTTTGTTTAAAGGTTTAGAAGGGGCTTATTTTTATTTTGTGCATAGTTATTGTGTAGGACTTGGAGAATACACTATAGCAGATTGTGAGTATTCGCAAAAATTTAGCGCAAGTGTAATGAAAGATAATTTTTACGGGGTGCAATTTCACCCTGAAAGAAGCAGTGAAGCGGGAGAAATTTTAATTTCAAATTTTATTAAGGATATAGGATGACTCAAATCATACCCGCACTCGATCTTATAGATGGCGAAGTGGTGCGTCTTGTAAAAGGGGATTACGAACAAAAAAAAGTATATAAATACAATCCCTTAAAGAAATTTAAAGAATACGAAAAAGCAGGAGCGAAAGAACTTCACCTTGTAGATCTTACAGGCGCAAAAGATCCTAGCAAAAGACAGCTTGTTTTGATAGAAAAATTAGCTAAAGAAGTCAGTGTCAATCTACAAGTAGGTGGAGGCATACGCTCTAAAGAAGAAGTTAAAGCTTTGCTTGATTGTGGAGTAAAAAGAGTAGTGATAGGATCTATGGCGATTAAAGATGTGACTTTATGTCTTGAAATTTTAAAAGAATTTGGTAATGAAGCTATAGTTTTAGCCTTAGATACGATTTTGAAAGAGGATTATGTTGTGGCTGTAAATGCTTGGCAAGAAGCAAGCGATAAGAAGCTTATGGAAGTTTTAGATTTTTATAGCAATAAAGGCTTAAAACACATACTTTGCACAGATATTTCAAAAGATGGCACCATGCAAGGAGTAAATATAAGACTTTACAAACTTATCCATGAAATTTTTCCTAATATTTGCATTCAGGCAAGTGGTGGAGTAGCAAGCTTAAAAGACCTTGAAAACTTAAAAGGAATTTGTAGTGGGGTTATCGTAGGAAAAGCTTTATTAGACGGAGTTTTTAGCGTAGAAGAAGGGATAAGATGCTTACAAAACGCATAATTGCATGTTTAGATGTCAAAGATGGCAGAGTAGTAAAAGGAACACAATTTAAAAACCATAAAGATATGGGAGATATCATAGAGCTTGCTAGGTATTATTCTCAAAATGGTATTGATGAGCTTGTTTTTTATGATATTGCTGCAAGTGCTAGAAAAGAACGCATATCAAGAGAATGGGTAAGTGAAGTAGCAAAAAATATCAATATTCCTTTTTGTGTTGCAGGGAGTATTAAAAGCGAAGAAGATGCAGCTGAACTTTTAGCTAATGGGGCAGATAAAATTTCTATCAATTCTCCTGCTTTAAATGATCCAAGCCTAATCACACGCCTTGCTAAAAGCTTTGGCGTGCAATGCGTAGTAGTAGGGATTGATAGTTTTAAAGATGAAAATGGAAATTTAAAAGTATTTCAATACACAGGCGATGAAAAAACAAGCAAACATAGTGGAAAAAGCACTTTAGAATGGGTTAAAGAAGTACAAGATCTAGGTGCAGGCGAAATTGTTTTAAATATGATGAATCAAGATGGCGTTAAAAATGGCTATGATTTAGAACAATTAGAAGCTGTATATAAAATTTGCAAAGTACCTTTGATCGCAAGCGGGGGAGCGGGAAAAATGGAGCATTTTTTAGAAGCTTTTAAACTAGGTATAGATGGGGCTTTAGCTGCTTCTGTTTTTCATCAAAAACTTATAGACATTAAAGAATTAAAAATTTATCTTAAAAATCAAGGTTTAAGTATAAGGATATAATATGCAAAATTTCAAAGAACTTAATGAAAAAATTGCTTGGCAAAAAGTGGATCATCTTTTACCTGTCATCATCCAAGATGCAAAAACTTGTGAAGTTTTAATGCTAGGCTTTATGAATAATGAAGCCTTAGAAAAAAGCTTAGAAAGTGGTAAAGTAGTCTTTTTTTCACGCACAAAACAGCGTCTTTGGATGAAGGGTGAAGAAAGTGGAAATTTCTTAAATATCGTAGATTTAAGCTTAGATTGTGATAATGACACGCTTTTAATTTTAGCAAATCCTGTAGGACCTACTTGTCATACGGGCGATATTTCTTGTTTTGAAAAAATTTCTAAAAATGCGGATTTTGTTTTTCTAGCCAGACTTGAAAAGCTTATCAATTCACGCAAAAATGCCGATGAAAATACTTCTTATACAGCAAAACTTTTCAAAAGTGGTACAAAACGCATCGCACAAAAAGTTGGTGAAGAAGGCGTAGAAACAGCTTTGGCAGCGACAGTAAAAGATAAAGAAGAGCTTATTTGTGAAGCAGCGGATTTAATGTATCATTTAAGTGTTTTACTTGCAGATGCAAATCTTAGCTTCTCAGATGTGATTTCAAAGTTAAAAGAAAGGCATAAAGCTTAAAGCTTTATGTAAATAAATTTATATCAATGCAAGGCTTCGTTAAGTTTGACTGCTTTTTTATTTAAAGCTACTATCATAGCACCACTTATAGAATCTTGGCGGAAATGTAACCCATTTAAACCTTTAAGCTCTAAGCCTTTGTAAATTTCTTTATCAAAAGAAAAATAAGGATTAAGTTTGGCAAGTTCTTCGGCATCTTTGAGTAAAAATTTCGTTCCCTCTAGCACCGCAATACCTGCATCAACTATACAATTATCCCCTAAAGGAATTCCTGTCACTGAATTAGCCCCTAAAAGACAAGCCTTACCTACACTTATAGCATTGCCACTTGTTCCACTTAAAACACCTAAAATCGAAGCTCCGCCACCTACATCAGAACCTTCTCCTACTATAGCACTTGAACTAATACGCCCTTCAACCATACAAGCTCCTGTTGTACCTGCATTAAAATTCACATAACTTGCCCCTGGCATGATGGTTGTTCCTGCTGCTAAAGACGCACCCATTCTTACTTTAGAACTTTCTAAAATTCTTGTATTATCCTCAGGGATAATATGTGCTAAAAATCTTGGGAATTTATCAACAAAATCGATTTTTGGATATTGATTGCTCATTTTTAAACGCATTTCATTTGCTCTTAAATACTCAAGCTCGATAGGTTTATCATCGCTCCAAGCTACATTGCTTAAAAGTCCAAAAGCTCCATTTAGATTAATACTTCTTAAAGGCACTTTTTTAGTAGAAAGCAAATAAAGTTTTAGATAAACACTTTCTACACTTAAAGGTTCTTTATCCTCAAAAAGACAAACAAAAGCAAATTCATCGTCTTTAAATTTATCTTTGATAATCTTTAATAAATCAATATTTTGATGCCCTTCTTCTTCTAAAAAAGGTTTAAAACAAGAAAGTGCAAAATCAATATCTTCTAATTTCAAAGTTTGCACAAACTCACTCGCATTAAAATCAATCTCCACACCCCTTTGCATAAAAGCTTCAAGCATGATTGCTGCTGAGCCAAAATTTTGCTCATAATTAATCAAAGCAAAACTTGCTTGCAAGATTTTATTTTTATTTAGCTGTCCTCTATCAAGCCTTGCTATACCAAAAGCTTTAGGTTTTTTATAGCCGCTTTTTTGCTCGATTTGTTTGATTAAATGTAAAAAATCTTCTTTAGTATTAATCATTTTCTTTTCCTTATCCACTTAATTTTTAATGCGAACACGCACTTTTTCCATTCATCACAGGTTGTATAGCAGAATTATCCGCACCACCTTCATTGTTAATCTTTTCTATAAAGCTCCAAATTTTTTCAGCCGCCATTAAATAACGCTTTGAACTCACACTTTCAGGGTGATAAAAACTCACAGGCTTGCCTTCATCTCCACCTTCTCTTACTATCATTTCTATAGGAATTTGTGCTAAAACTTCACTTTTATAAGCTTTTGCCATATCCTCAGCTGTTCCTTTACCAAAAATATCATACTCTTTACCATTATCAGGACATAAAAATCCACTCATATTTTCAATCACACCCGCTATAGGAATGTGAAGTTTATTAAACATATCTAAAGCTCTTTTACTATCGTCTAAAGATACGGTTTGAGGTGTGCTTACGCAAACTCCTGCAGTAATAGGAATACTTTGTGCAGAAGTAATTTGCGCATCACCTGTTCCTGGAGGCATATCTAAAAACAATACATCAAGCTCAGGCCAAATCACATCAGCTAAAAGTTGCTCGATTGCTTTCATAATCATAGCTCCACGCCACATAAGACCTTGACCCTCTTCAATCAAAACCCCCATACTCATCATATAAACACCATGAGTTAAAATAGGCTTTAATCTCTGCCCTACTACTTCAGGCTGAGTTTTGGTTTCACCTAGCATTCTTGGAATATTTGGCCCATAAATATCCGCGTCTAAAATCCCCACTCTTTTTCCCATTTTAGCCATGGAAATTGCTAAATTTACTGTAGTTGTAGATTTACCCACACCACCTTTTCCACTTGAAACCATGATGAAATTTTTTACTTGTGGAGCGATATTTTTTCCACTTCTTGAATTACTTTTTTCTTCAGGAATTTTTGGAGTAATGATATTAAGTTCAATACTTTTTAAAGCCAAACTCGATAAAGCTTCAGTAGCATTTTTACGAATTTCATTGGCTACTTCAGGATTTGCTGAAACGATTTCTATATCAATGAATACACCATCATCTTGAATTTTAATATCTTTTACAAAGTTAAAACTCACTATATCCTTTTCAAAACCAGGATATTTTACAGTTTTTAATTTCTCTAAAATTTGTTCTTTCATATTTTTTCCTTGTCTTTTAAAAAAATCAATTTTACTAATAAAATGATAAAATTTAGCTTTTTATAAGTGTATAATATGGTAACATTATAAAAACCAACAATATTAAAAAGAGGAATGAAAAAATGAGTGAAATTAGCCTCATTATGTTAGCAGCTGGAAATTCTACTCGTTTTAACACAAAGGTAAAAAAACAATTTTTACGACTTGGAAATGACCCTCTTTGGCTTTATGCAACAAAAAATTTAAGCTCTTTTTATCCTTTTAAAAAAATAGTTGTTACCTCTAGTAATATCGTTTATATGAAAAAATTTACTAAAAACTATGAATTCATAGAAGGTGGTGATACCAGAGCAGAATCCTTAAAAAAAGCCTTAGAGCTCATAGATAGCGAATTTGTTATGGTAAGTGATGTAGCAAGGGTATTGGTGAGCAAAAATTTGTTTGATCGTTTGATTGAAAATTTAGATAAAGCAGATTGTATTACCCCTGCTTTAAAAGTTGCAGATACAACGCTTTTTGACAATGAAGCCTTACAAAGAGAAAAAATCAAACTCATTCAAACCCCGCAAATTTCTAAAACCAAATTGCTTAAAAAAGCCTTGGATCAAAACCTAGAATTTACAGATGATAGCACAGCTATAGCTGCAATGGGTGGAAAAATTTGGTTTGTTGAAGGTGAAGAAAATGCAAGAAAACTAACCTTTAAAGAAGATCTTAAAAAACTTGATTTGCCTAAACCTAGCTTTGAAATTTTTACTGGCAATGGTTTTGATGTGCATGAATTTGGAGAGAATCGCCCTTTGCTTTTAGCAGGAGTGCAAATTCATCCTACTATGGGGCTTAAAGCACACAGCGATGGAGATGTTTTAGCTCACTCTTTAACCGATGCGATTTTAGGCGCTGCAGGACTTGGAGATATAGGAGAGCTTTATCCTGATACTGATATGAAATTTAAAAATGCCAACTCCATGGAGCTTTTAAAACAGGCTTATGATAAAGTCAGAGAAGTAGGTTTTGAACTCATTAATATAGACATTTGCGTCATGGCACAAAGCCCTAAACTTAAAGACTTTAAACAAGCTATGCAAAGCAATATAGCTCATACTTTAGACTTAGATGAATTTAGAATCAATGTTAAAGCCACAACAACGGAAAAATTGGGTTTTATTGGAAGAAAAGAAGGTATGGCAGTGCTTAGTAGTGTAAATTTAAAATATTTTGATTGGGCAAGATTATGAAAGTTTTAATTATTGAAAATGAAATTTATCTAGCGCAAAGCATTAGCATTAAACTAAGTGATGCTGGATATAGCTGTGAAATTATCAACTCGTTTGATGAATACAATGGTGAAAAATACTATGATATTGTACTGCTTTCTACAAATACTAATAATTTTTTAAAGGCCGTAGGTCAGTTTAAACATAGTATTATTATTTTGCTTATTTCTTATATAAGTACAGATACAGTTTCAAATCCTTTGAAATTAGGTGCTAGTGATTATATTCAAAAACCCTTTATGATAGAAGAGCTGATTAGAAAAATAAAGCATTATCAAGATTTTAGAAAACTTTCAATCCTTAATAAAGCTTATCAAAGCTATATCAAATCAAGATTAGAAACAATCAAAATTCCAGAGTATAATTATAAAAAATTAAAACTTCCATTGATATTAAAATCCAACAAGCAAAGCAGTGCTGATGCTTTTGTTTTTAATTATGCAAATGAATGTGACATTACTCTTTCTTTTATTGATTTAACATCTACAAATTCAGTTGAAAAAGTTATGAAACTTCCCACAGAAAATAATCTCTTATTTTTGAGTAATTTTCAAGCATTAAAAGCAGTAGAAAAGGAAAAACTCCTAGATTTTATACAAAACAAAAATGTTATTTTGCATACCAATTCAAATACAGATGATTTAAAAATAAACTGCATTAATTTAAATGATAATGAAAAAAATATCGATAGCAATGAAATTTTAACCATAGATGAGTATGTAAAATATGTTATTATAAACTACCAAAATATATTTCCTGATACTGATCTTTCAAAAAAATTAGGCATTTCACGTAAATCTTTATGGGAAAAAAGGAAGAAATATGAAATCAGCAAGAAAAAATAAAAACATTACCATAGATCAAAATGAATTTGGCATCTTATCACTTATTAAAGAAAGTTTGCTAGGCACTTGCACTCATTTAATGAATGAAAAAGAAGTCAATGAAATCATTAAATCAGGAAAATTTAAAGGAGAAAGTTTTCCCTATCCCTTAAGCTTTGCACCAAAAAATGCTGAAGAAGCACTAAATGATATAAAATCTGGCGATAGAATCGATCTCATACTAGATGAAAAAGTAGTAGGACATATAGATTTTAAAAGCCAATTTAAAAATAATAAAAATTTTTCTGATATTTTCAGTCCTAACACTTGCTCTTTAGAAGATATGGGGACAACTTGCATAAGTGGAAAAATAGAAATTTACAATTCTCAAATTAAAAAAATAAAAGAAAATTTTCAACAAATCAAAAACAATCTTAACGCACAAAAAATTACCGCTATAGTTTCAAGTTTTGATCCTTTGCATCGTGCCCATGAAAGAATGTTTCGTTGGACTATTGATAAAGCAGATTTAGTTGTAGTTTTTCTTGTAGAATCTTTTGATGCAAATGGGTTTGAATTCGAACTTAAAGAAGCTTATTTGAAAAAATTTATTCAAAACTATCTTCCACCGGATAGAATTTTCATTTTTCCATTAAAAAATATTAATATTTTTCACGCTCATTTAAATCCTGGCTTAGAAAGCATTATCGCAAAAAGTCTAGGTTGTACCAAACTAGTAGTAGGACAAAATCATACAGGACTTGGAATGTTTTATGATGATAATCAACCAAAAACCATACTTGATGATTTTTCCAAGGACTATGGCATAGAAGTGATTGTTTTACCTGAATTTGTATTTTGCGATCAATGTCGCATGATTGTTAGCACAAGATCTTGCCCTCATGGTTGTCATCACCATTTGCACTATAATTCTCAGTCTTTAAAAGATTTACTAAGAGCGGGTATCATTCCTCCAGCAATTTTCATGCGCAAGGAAGTATCTAGTGTTATTTTAACTTCTCTTTTTCCAAATAGATTAAAAAATATGCAAAAAATTTATAATGAGCTTTTTCCAACTGATGGAATTTTAGAATACAAAAATGATGAAGAATTTTATCAAAAACTTTTAGAAATTCATCAAATGTCTTATATGGTGTAACAAAATGCAAAAATTATTTTTAACTTTTTTTTATTCAGGCTCCGTAAAAAAGGCAAGTGGGACTTTTGGTACTATCGCTGCTTTAATACCTGCTTTTTTTATACTTAAATATCTTGCGATTAATACTTTGTTTTTACTAAGTATTTTAATTTTTGTTGCAAGTATTCGTGTTATAGATGATTATGAAAAAAAAACAGGAATTCACGATGACAAACACATAGTTATCGATGAAGTTGCTGGGGTTTTTCTTGCTTGTGCTATTGCAGCAAGTGTCGAAAACTCAATAGTCAATTTTATTTTGGCTTTTGTTTTATTTAGACTCTTTGACATTACAAAACCTTCTATTATTGGCAAAATAGATAAAAAAGTCAAAGGCGGACTAGGTGTAATGCTTGATGATATGCTAGCAGGATTGTTTGCTGGACTTTTAAGTGCGGTAATTTATGGATTTTTACTTAAATTTAATTTAGTTTTTTGGGATATAAATTTAAAAGATTTATTTTGAAATTTTGCTTAAATTAATTAAATTTTAAATTTTATTCTTATATAATTTAGTCTTTAATTTCAAAAAAGGAAAATATAAATGGCAAACCATAAATCTGCTGAAAAAAGAGCAAGACAAACTATTAAAAAAACAGAAAGAAATAGATTCTATAGAACAAGACTTAAAAATATAACTAAAGCCGTAAGAGAAGCTGCAGCAAATGGAGATAAAAATGCTGCTAATGAAGCTTTAAAAGTAGCTAATAAAAGCATTCATGCTATGGTAAGTCGCGGTTTCATTAAAAAACAAACTGCTTCTCGCCGTGTAAGCCGCTTAGCCCTTTTAGTAAATAAAATCGCATAATTTTCTATATAGTTTTTAATGTTAGCTAGCAAACTAGATCCTTTTTTAAAACGCTTTGAAGAGTTAAATTCTCTTCTTAGCAGTTCTGATATACTCAACGATATCAGTAAAATGACTACACTCTCTAAAGAACAAAAAAATTTAGAACCTATCGTTTTAAAAGCTAAAGAGTATTTAAAAACTTTAGACAATATAGAAGAAAATAAAGCTTTGCTAAACGATCCAGAACTTGGGGAACTTGCAAAAGAAGAACTAAAAACTTTAGAAGAATTAAAACCGAAACTTGAAGAAGAGATTAAAATTTTACTTCTTCCTAAGGATCCCAATGATGAAAGAAATATTTTTCTTGAAATTCGTGCAGGCACAGGTGGAGATGAGGCATCTTTATTTGTAGGAGATCTTGTAAAAGCTTATGCAAGATATGCTGAAAATCGCGGCTATAAACTTGAGATTGTAAGCTCTAGCGAAGGGAGTGTAGGTGGATTTAAAGAAATCATCATGCTTGTTAAAGGAACAGGGGCTTATTCAAGACTTAAATATGAAGGTGGAACGCACCGTGTTCAAAGAGTTCCTCAAACAGAATCCCAAGGACGTGTGCATACTTCTGCTATCACCGTGGCAGTAATGCCAGAAGTTGATGATATAGAAATCGAAATCAATCCAAACGATCTTAAAGTTGATGTTATGCGATCTTCGGGACATGGTGGACAAAGTGTAAATACTACTGATTCAGCTGTTCGTATCACTCATATCCCTACAGGTATAGTTGTAGTCAATCAAGATGGAAAAAGCCAACACAAAAATAAAGAAAGTGCGATGAAAGTCCTAAAAGCAAGGCTTTATGAAATGCAAGAGAGTGAAAGACTAGCAAAAGAAAGTGAAGCAAGAAAATCACAAGTAGGAAGCGGAGATAGAAGCGAACGCATTCGCACTTACAATTTTCCACAAAATCGTATCAGCGATCATAGAATAAATCTTACTTTATATCGCTTAGATGCCATTATGCAAGATGGGCTTTTTGATGAAATCATAGAACCTTTAATCACTCATCATCAAGCCCAAGCTTTACAAGAACAAAATTTATAAGATTTTATACAAATTAATGCTTATGTGGGAATTTATGTGGATTTCCACTAGCACCTACATGTGCAACATTTCCATTTTCTATATCATAAGCTTGACCAAAACCTTTTACAAAGCGTCCTTTTTTAAATTCAAGCTTTACTAGATGAAAATCAAGCATCTTGCGTATAGTTTTAATGCCTCCTTCTCCTCCGGTTTGTTTTTCAAACTCATCATAAATTTGATCAAATCTTTCACCTCTCTCTAAAAAGCTTGCATTTACTCTATAGCGCAATCTTTTGCGAAGTATAACAGAAGCAGCTTTACTCTCATCCTCTAAAAACATTATTTCTATATTGTTTGGATTTACTTTGATGTTGTTAAAATGTTCGCTTACTTCACTTATATAAATATAATTTCCCCATTGTGTGCTTACAAAAGGTGCATACGAGCAAACAACTTCTCCATTTGCATTTAAAGTCGCCAAAGCTACAGAATTAAAACTTAGCATAAATTCATTTAATTCTTTTTCTACGCCACTAAAATTTTGCTCGCTCTTTGCACTCATGCAAAGGGATATTATAGTATCTTTAATCGTGTTTTCATCGGCTTTTTTAGGAAATTCCACTCGTAAATTTTCTTTATCATTGTAAACAAGATCTAAGCCATTAAAATCAACACTTTTTAGAAAAACATCTTGCACTTGCTCAATACCACCAAATTTTTTACAAAGATCAACTAAATTTGATTTATGATGATCATTCATATGAGAAATAATGCTTTCAAAATTCATTTTTATCCTTTCTTGATTTTAAAATAAAATATTAAAAAAAATGGTATCAATTATCAAATTAAAAATAACTTAAAATATATAAATTATCTATTTTAACAAAAATTTATACTAAATTAAGTTAATAAAGGATAAATTTCGTTCTAAATTATTATGATATAAATTATCATTATTTATTTTATTTAAGGAGTAAAATTTGCACCAAAATAAAAAAGATTTTAAGTTATCTTTATTTGCATTATTGCTAATAACTAATTTAAATGCACAAGAATCAAATGAAGCTATCAATCTACAAAAAGTTGTTGTTAGTGCAACAGGTTTTGAGCAAGATGCAGACTCAAATTTACGCAATGTAATCAGCATAGAAGGCAAAGATCTGCAAAATAAAGGTTATGTTTCCTTAGAACAAGCCTTAGAAAGAATTTCAGGCATTAGTTTTGTAAATTTTGGACTTGGACGCAATATAGATATGCGTGGACAAGGAGATAAATCCAATATAGCTGTAAAAGTTATGATCGATGGGCGTGCTATTAATGTTCTTGATAATTCCCATGGTGTAACCCCACTAGATAGTATCAATTTAGATAATGTAGAACGCATAGAAATCATACCTGGGGGTGGATCTGTGCTTTATGGAAGTGGTACTAGAGGGGGCGTGATTAATATCATTACAAAAAAACAAAAATCAGATGCTTTTGCTATAAATTTAAAAAGCAGTGCCTATGATCATGGTGGACTAGGTGGAAATTTAGGTATCAATGGCGCCAAACAAATAAATGAAAATTTAGCTTTTAGCTTTGATATACAAAGTTTTAACCTTGATGGATATCAAGAAGGTTATAATGAAAAAGGTTATTTTATCAACACAAAAACCTATATTGATATCAATGATAATAGCGATTTAACTTTGGGTTATAATTATTTTAAAAGCAAAAATACCAGCAGTGGCTATCTAACAAAAGCACAAGCTCAAAGCGATCCAACCCAAAAAGGCAATAGTGACAATATCACACAAATCAATCGCCCTGAAATTTCTTTGGATTATCATTACTATTTTGATGATATATGGGAATTTAACCTAGAAGCTTTTTGGCAAAATCAAAAGATCAATTATCTAAAAGATGTTTCTACAATGAGTTATGGAAGTATGAGTCTTCCTGTATATCAAAATGGAAGTGGTTTTGAAGACACACTTACAGGGATAAGTTTAAAAAACAAACTAAATTATGCAAATAATTCTTATTTTATTTTTGGTTATAAATTTGCAAACCATGATGCAAAAAGAACAAGCATTATTCATTATGATGTAAACACTAACATGAGTCATACTATGACAACGCTTATGAATATGACTAAACAAAGCCATTCTATTTTCGCTCTTGATTCTCATGAATTTAATGATATTTTTAGTATCTCAGGTGGAGCAAGATATGAATATAGTCTTTATAACACAAATAGAAATTACACTAGCAATATGATAATGCCTCAACGTCCTATAATCAAAACTGAACTTTTTTCGACCGATGATACAAGTCATAACTTCGCCTTTGAAATCACTCCAAATTTTAAATACTCAGACACAGGAAAGCTTTATATCAAATACGAAAGAGGTTTTGTCTCTCCAAGTCCAGCACAATTTGTCAATAAGGATAAAATTTCACAAAAGTATTATTCTGCAAATTTAAATCCTGAGATCTTTGATACCTTTGAACTAGGAATTGATGATTTTTGGTGGGATTTTTACGGCTTTAATCTAACTTTATTTTACACCCTAAGCAAAGATGAAATTTCTTATCTTGGAAACCCTCATGCCACAGGTGGAGGATTTTGGCAATATTATAATATAGATCAAACTCGCCGTTTAGGAGTAGAATTAAGTCTGAGTCAAAATTTTTTAGATGATGATTTAATCTTTAGAGAAAGTCTAACTTATCTTGATGCTAAAATTTCTAAAGGTGTTAATGACGGCATGAAAATTCCTTATGTTTCAAAAATCAAAGCCACAGCTGGGCTCGAATACGCTTGGAATAAAAATTTCTCAAATTTTATTGATCTAACCTATTTTTCTAGAGCAAAAGATGGTGGAACTATAGATGAAAATACAGGAAAAATGTCTAAAAATTCTTGGATAAGGGATTATTTTTTAACAGATATTGGTATGAAATATAATTATAAAAAATTACAAATTTTAGCAGGAATTCGCAATCTTTTCGATAAAAGATACTACACCTATCAAGACAGTATAAATGATCAATACCTAGTTGGGAATGGCAGAAACTACTATGTTGAATTTAAATACGCATTCTAAAATTTTAGTGATTATAGGGCTTGTAGTAGCTTATATAATCGCTTCTTTTACAGCACTTTGCTTAGGAGATGAGAATTTAAACCCAAAAGAACTTTTTTCATATATCTTTAGCCAAGATGAAATTTTAAGACAAATCATCATAGATGGACGCTTGCCACGCATTATAATGGCGATTTTAATCGGTATGCTTTTAGCTAGTAGTGGGGCTATCACTCAAAATGTATTTTCAAATCCTATAGCCGATCCTTATATCATAGGTATAGCTTCTGCGGCAACCTTTGGAGCGGTTTTGGCGTATTTGTTAAAATTAAATGATTATTATTATGGAATTTTAGGTTTTGTTTGCTCTGCCTTTTTTGCCCTAGGAGTTTTTAAAATTTCTTCTAAAGCTTCTATAGCGACTTTACTCATTATCGGCATAGCAGCTTCATCTTTTTTAGGAGCTTTTACTTCTTTTTTCACCTATCTTATAGGCGAGGATTCTTTTAAAATAGTCGCTTGGCTTATGGGAAATATAGGCAATGCTTCTTGGTTTCGTGTGGGAATTTTAATCTTGCCTTTAATTTTTTGTTTGTTTTATTTTTACGCTCATAAAAACGAATTAAACATACTTTTAAGCGGAGATGATGAAGCTAGAAATCTAGGGGTAAATGCTCAAAAATTAAAGATAAATTTACTCATTGTCTCATCCTTGGCTGTATCTTTTGCGGTTGCTTTTAGCGGACTTATAGGCTTTGTTGGACTCATCATTCCTCATACTATAAGACTTTTGCTTAAAAATTATGATAATGCCTTAGTTATCCCTTTATGTACAGCATTTGGAGGATTATTTTTACTTATTTGTGATACTTTAGCAAGAACTCTTTTAGCCCCTGTACAAATTCCGATTGGAATCCTAACTGCATTTTTTGGAGCTCCTATTTTTTTATACTTGGCTTTAAGTGCTAGGAGATTTTTATAATGCTAAAAATACAAGATTTAAGCTTTGCTTATCACCAAAAAGATTTACTAAAAAACATTCATTTAGAACTTAAAAATCAGGCTTTTATAGGAATTTTAGGACCAAATGGCTCAGGTAAAAGCACTCTTTTAAAACTTATACTTAAAAATTTAAGTCCAAATAAAGGAGAGATAAGTCTTTTTAATACAAATATCAAAGATTTTTCTCTTAAAGAATTTGCCAAAATTTGTGGCTTTGTGCCTCAAAAATCAGAATTAAACACCCCTCTAAAAGTCATCGATGTGCTTTTAATGAGCAAATATGCGAATTTAAAACATGCTTTTAGTTCTTATTCTAAAGAAGATATTTTAGAAATTAAAGAATTTGCTAAGGATTTAAGACTTGAAAATTTTCTAGAAAGAAGCATACTTTCTTTAAGCGGGGGTGAATTTCAAAGAATGCTTTTAGCAAGAGCTTTGCTTAAAAAGCCAAAAATTCTTTTTTTAGATGAACCTACTTCAGCCCTTGATTTAAACTATGCTATAGAGCTTTTAACTCTTTGCGAAAAACTAGTTAAAGAAAAAAATATAGCCGTTGTTGCCATCTTGCATGATTTAAATTTAGCTTCTATGTTCTGCGATAAAATCCTTTTTTTAAAAGAAGGGGAAGTAAAGTATTTTGGAACGAGTAAAGAGCTTTTTACTCAAGAAATTTTAAAAGAAATTTATGATTTAAACTGCGAGATTATTTATAAAAATTCTAAACCTTATATTTTAGCTTTAAAGGAGAAAAAATGAAAAAAATTTTAATTATTATGAGTTTGTTTTTAATCACACTAAATGCAAAAGAACGCCTTGTAGTGCTTGATCCTGCAAGCATAGAAACCCTTTTTATGCTTAAGGCTGAAGATCAAATCGTAGGCATTGCCACTTTACAACACTCAAATATCTATCCTAAAGATCAAACCTCAAAACTTACAAGTGTAGGCACTTTTTCAAATCCTTCACTTGAAAAAATAGTAGCATTAAAACCAAGTTTGGTGATTTTAAGCTCTTATTCTTTAAATTTAGAAGAAGGACTTAAAAATTTTGGTATCAAAAGTATCAATTTAAAAGCCGAGCGTTTAGAAGATATAACAAAAAATATCACAACCTTAGGCCAAATCACCAAAAAAGAAAAAGAAGCAGAGTTTTTAAAACAAGAATTTACCCAAAATTTAAAAAAATTAAGCGATAAACCCCTAAATAAAAGTGCGATTTATCTTTATTCTAGTAACCCTTTAATGGCCTTTAATGATAATTCTTTAATAGCTGATATTTTAAGACTTATAGGGATTAAAAATTTAAGTCCGCAAAGTCAAATTTCAAGACCTGTTATATCAGCAGAATATATACTGAAACAAAATCCAGACATACTCATTCTTGGAATTAATGCTAAAAACAACCTTTTAGATACAAATGCTTTATTGAAAAATACCAAAGCAGTTAAAACAGGAAGTATTTATTTTAACAAAGATACACATATATTATTACGTCTTAGTCCTAAGATAATAGATAGAATTCAAGAATTTAAAACAAAGCTAGAAAATAACAATTTTTAATCACCCAATCTTGCTTTAAAAAATTCGCAAGTTTGACAAAGTTTTTCTATGCGTTTATCTTCTTCAAAAGCTTTTTTCATCATCTTTATACGCGGTGATTTAAAAAGCTTATCAAAGTTATTTTCAAAAACATTTCCCAAGTTAATATCTGCTTTAGTATCCAAACAGCAAGGCACCAAACTTCCATCACTTAAAATCCCAATTTGCTCTTTTAAAGCATGACATTTTCCTTTTTTATAAAGGGGTTCATCTTTTAAATTTGGCCATTTAAAAAGTTTATTTTGATGAAGCAAAATATGTCTTTGCAAGCGATTTTTACTTAAGTTTGTATCAATCTTAACTTCAAATTCTTTGGCTAAAAACTCATAAATTTTTAAATTTGACTTAGGTGCTTTAAAATTAGCATCTAAATTCCAAAGTCTTAGATTGATAAAAGAAAGGCTTTTTTGCTCTAAATGCTTTTTGCAAAGTTCTAAAATAGGCTTAAAATACTGTTCTAAAGAAATTTTGCTTTGACTTAAAAAAGACATTAAAGAAATATTGATTTGATGGATATTCTCATACCCTAACAATAAAGCTTGATTTTTAGAATTTAGATAAAAGCCACTTGTAGTGATTTCAAGTTTCATAGCTTCATCTTTTGCGATTTTTAGATAATTTTCCAAATTAGGTAAAAGCAAAGGATCGCCCAAAAGATGAAAGGTAAAAAGCTCGGCTTTATTAGAAATTTCATAAGCTAAGTTTTGAAATTTTTCTTCACTCATTACCCCGCGAATTCCTTTTTGAGAAGGACAAAAATCACATTTTAAACCACAAATATCGCTTAATTCTATATATATTTTTTTAAATTTCATTATATTTCCTAGAGTAAACATTTTACCAAAATTTATGAAATTTATTAAAATATGTAACATTTTTATCGATATTTTTATCTTTTTTATTTCTCTTCTTTATTTTTAAATATATTAAACAAAAATCACACTATACTTAAATAAAAATCTAAAATTAAGGAAGGGTTTATGCAAGAGCTTACTCGCACGAAAAAAATTCGCTCTATTATTGCTGCAAGTAGCGGAAATTTAGTAGAGTGGTTTGATTTTTATATCTATGCTTTTACAGCAACTTATTTTGCTCATACTTTTTCAACTTCAGATAATCCTGTTATCCAGCAAATCAACGCCTTTGGGGTTTTTGCAGCAGGATTTTTTATGCGTCCTATAGGCTCTTGGCTTTTTGGCTCTTTAGCTGATAAAGTAGGTCGTAAGAAATCTATGGTTATATCAGTGGTTTTAATGGCTTTGGGCTCTTTTATGATAGCAGCCTTACCAAGCAAAGATACAGTGGGCGATCTTGCTATTATCTTACTTTTAGTAGCAAGACTCATTCAAGGCCTTAGTGTAGGTGGGGAATATGGCATAGCAGCTACTTATCTTTCAGAACTTGCTACAGAAGGAAAACGCGGTTTTTACTCATCTTTTCAGTATGTAACCCTAATAGGTGGTCAACTTTTGGCCGTTGCAAGCATTAGCATAATGTTTTTATTTTTTAGCATTGATGATATGAAAGATTATGCTTGGAGAATACTTTTTGTAATAGGCGGAATTTTAGCACTAGGCTCGCTTTTTGTAAGAAAAATGATGAATGAAAGTGCTACAAAACTTCACCAGCATGAAGATCGTGGTACTTTAAAAGCATTATGCAAATCTTGGAAACCTTTTTTAATGGTGCTTGGGGTTACTTCTGGAGGTTCTTTAGCTTTTTATACTATTACAACTTATACTAAAACTTTTATGGAAAATACGGGTATGGATAAAATGCTTGTTAATAATCTTTTCTTAGGTGCTTTATTTATACTAATGATCATTCAACCTCTTTTTGGATATATAGGAGATAAAATAGGTCACAAACGATCTTTAATTGTATTTTGTATTTTGGCATTGGTAGGAATTTATCCTATTTTTTCACTTATAGCCAATAACACACAAAATAATCCTTCTTTGACATTTATGTTGGTGGTATTATTGTTTGTTGTTTTAAGTTTTTATACTTCAGTTGCAGGGATTTTTAAAGCAAAACTTTTTCCTGAGCATGTAAGAGCTTTAGGGACAGGTTTAGGTTATGCTATTTCAAATGCTGTTTTTGGAGGATCTGCTCCTTGGGTTGCTTTACAATTTAAAAATGCAGGTATAGAAAATGGCTTTTTTATCTATATAGCTATTTTTACAATCATCATGCTTATAGCTACTTTATGTTTGCCTAAAAAATCAGAGCTTAATTAATTTTAATGCTTTTAAAGAAAGTGCCGAAAGTGCGGTACTTTCTAACTCTTTTAAGGTTTTAAATTCATAATTTTTATTTTCATTGTTTAAAATTTGATGATAAACCTTGATATTAAGTTTATACTTAGTATAGCCGTGCTTAAACTCCCCTATAAAACTCATATCTTTAGAAAGTTTATATTCTCCTTCTTTAAAAAAAGGAAAATTATACATACCCTTATAAAGCTTATCTTGGCTTTTCTGTATCGCAAATTTTTTATTAAATTCAAACAAAAAAAGATTTAAATTTACACTCTCATAAAGTATTTTTTTAACTCTTGGATAAAGCTCTGTATTAAATTTACCTTGACAAAAATCATACAAAGGACAAATTCCACACTTTGCATTTTTACCCACACAAACTAAAGCCCCTATATCAAGCAAAGCTTGGTTATGATCAAAGGCATGATTTAAATTTAAAAGCTCTTTAGCTCTTTTTTCAAGTTCTTTCATACTAGGATTTTCCAAAGTAAAAAGACGAGAAAGCACACGGCGTATATTACCATCAACAAAAGAAACCTTTTGATCATAACCAAAACAAGCTATAGCGCCTGCTGTATAAGCTCCTATACCGCTTAATTTTTTTAGATCCTCAACTTCTTTGGGTAATTTAGCCCCAAACTTATCCACACATTCTAAAGCTGCCTTTTTTAAATTTCTAGCACGAGTATAGTAACCAAGCCCTTGCCAAGCCTTTAAAAGCTCATCTTCATTAGCATTAGCCAAACTTTCTAAAGTAGGAAATTTTTGCAAAAAGGGGAAATAAAACCTTTCTAAAACTGATTTAACTTGAGTTTGCTGAAGCATAATTTCGCTGATATAAACCCCATAGGCTCTATCAATATGCTTTAAACTTTCATCACAATTTTGACTTTGTAAATTACGCCAAGGTAGAGTTTTGCGTCCATTTTTTTCATACCAAAGAAGTAAATTTTCTTGTAGTTTTTCAAGCTCTTTTTTTTGCATAAATGAGAGTATAACAAAAAATTTTAAAATTTTTTGCTAAAATTAGCTCAAATTAAATTATTAAGGATATCCATGTTAGCTTTTTTTAAAGGTTTAGGTATAGGTTTTTTATGTTTATTACTTTTTGTTGCAGGAGTAGTTTTTAATGTAGAATTTTTAGGCAAAAAAGACTCTAATCATGATTTATATTTTTCAAGAAATATAGAAGTAAGCAATACACTAAAACCCGATATTTTATATACAAATATTAATTTTTGGGCAAATGAAAATTTAAGTTCAAAAATTACATTAGACAATAGTGAAAAAGCTGAAATCACAAATACTTTCAATCAAATTTTAGAACGCTCAAAAAAAGAAAATTTTTGTAGCGGAGGAAGTTTTTCTTTAGAACCTAATTTTTCCTATAAAGATGGTATACAAACTCCAAAAGGTCAAAGATTTGATGCGAATTTAGAATGTGAATTTAAAGAAAACCAACTTGCAGATTTTAACAATCTTTTAAATGACATCAATTCTATCATAGCTAAAAATAATTTCATCAGCGTTTCAACACCAGCCATACAAACAAAATTTTCAAAAGATACACTAAACAACAACAAAGAAAATCTCTACAAAGAGCTTTTAAAAACATCATACGAATATGAAAAAACTTACTCTTTAAATCTTAATAAAACTTGTGTATTGAAAAATTTACAAGTAAATGCCAATACCAATATCGCACCTAGAATGCTAAATGTAAAATCTGATAATATAGAACTTTCATCTCCAATTATCGGCGAAAAAGAACAAATTTTAAGTGCAAAAGCTTTATTTATTTGCAAATAACTTAAGGCAAAATAAACTCCTTTTAAGTTTATTTTGCTATACTTTTATCTTCAATTCTTTCAGAAATTTATGCGGGAATAGCTCAGGGGTAGAGCACAACCTTGCCAAGGTTGGGGTCGCGAGTTCGAATCTCGTTTCCCGCTCCATAATCACCCGCCCGGGTGGTGGAATTGGTAGACACAAGGGACTTAAAATCCCTCGGAATTTTTCTTCCGTGCCGGTTCAAGTCCGGCCTCGGGCACCACTTTTTCAACATTATCAGGGCGACATAGCCAAGCGGTAAGGCATGGGCCTGCAAAGCCTTGATCTCCGGTTCGAATCCGGATGTCGCCTCCAAAAAGGCAAAACTTTACTTTATCGGGAGATGGCTGAGTGGTCGAAAGCGGCGGTCTTGAAAACCGTTGAGGGTCACACCTCCAGGGGTTCGAATCCCTTTCTCCCGGCCACCAAAACTTTCTAGTTTATCAAGCTTATGTCATTCCTAAAATTATAAAGGATGCTACAGATGAAAAATAATTTCGGTCTTACTATTTTTATTATATCCTAAAAAACTTAGAAAAACTATGGTTAATATAACTAAAAATAAGAAATACAAATGGAAAATTTAGATTTTATTATCTTAAAACAAAAATATAAAATTTTAAAAATATGTCAAATTTTAAAATACAAGGTAGCCAAATGAAAGAATTTTATATGAATTTAGCTTTAAATGAGGCTTGGAAATATCAGTTTTTAACCTATCCAAATCCAGCCGTAGGCTGTGTAATCTTAGATAAAAATGAAAAAATTTTAGCCATAAAAGCTCATGAAAAAGCTGGATTGGCTCATGCAGAACTTAATGCCATAGCTCATGCTTTTAAAAGTTTAAGACCTGAAATTTCATTGCCTAAAGAAGCAAACGCTTTACATGAGTTTATTTGCAAAAACCATCAAGGTGTATTTAAAGATAGTATAGCTTTTGTAACACTTGAACCTTGCTTTCATCAAGGAAAAACGCCTCCTTGCGCAAAACTCTTTAGCGAGCTAGGTTTTAAAAAAATTTTCATCAGCGTTAAAGATGAAAATAAAATCGCAAGTGGTGGGGCTGAGTTTTTAAAAAAACAAGGTGTAGAGGTTGAATTTGACATACTTAAAGAAGAAGGAAAAAAACTTTTAAAACCTTTTTTAAAATGGCAAAAAGGGCAATTTAAACTTTTTAAATTAGCCCTTTCTATGAACGGCTCACCTTTTGGTAAAATCGTAAGCAATGAGCTAAGTCGTACTTATGCACATAAAATTAGAGCGGTGATTGATTTACTTGTAGTCGGTGGAGAAACCATAAGAAAAGATCACCCTATACTAGATGCTAGGCTTTGCAAAGCAAAAGCGCCCAATCTTTGTATCTTAAGCCGTCAAAATATAGATAATTTTGATAAAAATATCCCTTTATTTAAAGTTCCAAATCGCCAAATTTATACCCAAATTCCAAGTGAAACTAAATTTTTAATGTATGAGGGTGGAGAAAATTTTCTCAAAACCTTTAAAGATGAAATAGATATGTTTTTGATTTTTCAAAGTTCAAGTTTAAATGATGAAAAAAATGTTACAATACCTTTAAATTTCAAGCCACTTTATAGGAATTTTTTAGGGAGTGATACTTATGGCATTTATGAACTTTAGTGGATTTTTTTATGCAAGAAATGATTTAAGATTATTTAAAATAGAAAAGAAAAATGAATTAAAATCCTTTTTTTACAAAGACTACACCTTATCAAGCTATAAAGATGCTTTAAATTTAAACAATGAAATCTTTTTTTATCAAAGTTTAAAAGAAGGCTTATTTAAAGAAAATGATGAAATTTTAGTTTCAAATTTGGGTAAAAAGATCATACTTTTTAGAAATTTCACTCAAAATTGCGATAATTTTAATGAAGCAAAATTAAAACAAATATTGCTTTTATTTTTTTTATTATTAGCGAGTGTATTTTTTGCAAGTTTGGCTATGATTAATGAATTTGGAGCCATAGATCTTGTTTTTTTAATGATTTGCTTATTGCTTTTAGTGATGGGAGTAATTAATCTTGGCTTGCTTTTTAAGCAAATTCGTATTCTTAAAAGTTTTTCCAAAGAAGAAATGAAAGAATTTTTAAGTCAAAGAATGAAAAAATATGCTAAAGTGTAAAAAACACTTTAGCATACTGTTTTTAAATTTGTAGCAAGACCACCTAAAGAAGTTTCTTTGTATTTATAATTCATATCTTTTCCTGTTTCATACATGGTTTCTATAACCTCATCAAGGCTTACCATAGGAGTAGATTTACGTGTCATTGCCATTCTAGCAGCACTTATAGCCTTAATAGCTCCAAAGGCATTTCTTTCTATGCAAGGAATTTGCACAAGTCCTGCAACTGGATCGCAAGTTAAACCTAGATGATGTTCCATTGCCATTTCAGCAGCGTTGCATGCTTTAAAAGCATTAGCTCCCAAAACTGTTGCCATAGCCGCAGCTGCCATCGAACTAGCACTACCAATTTCTGCTTGACAACCTGCTTCTGCTCCGCTAATACTTGCATTTTTCTTATAAAAAGAACCTATAAGCATTGCTGTTAATAAAAACTCTATAGCCTTTTCATCGCTAAAACCTATAGTATGATTTTTAAGATAAAGCATAACAGCAGGGATAACAGCACATGCTCCATTTGTTGGCGCGGTTACAACTTTTGCTCCGCTAGCATTTTCTTCAGCAATCGCAATAGCATATAAAGAAATAAAATCGATAATGCCCATAGGATCAGCTGTCATCGCCACTCTTTCTTTAAGTCCTTTAGCTCTACGCTTTAAATGAAGTTTTCCAGGCAAATAATCTTCATTTGGATGTGTACCATTATAATACACTTCTTGCATTACTTCCCAAATTTCAAGACAATAAGCACGAATTTCCTCTTTAGTGTGAAATTGCAATTCATAACAATAAGAAAGCTCTGCTAAATCCCAATCTCTTTTATCGCAAAGCTCTAAAGCTTCTTTTGCATTGTTAAGCTCTATATCTAGTTTTTTCTTTTTATTTTGGTTAGAATTTTTACCTTTTTTTTCTAATTCCGCAGCTGTTAAAACAAAGCCTCCACCTACAGAATAATAAGTTTCCTCATCAACTAACCCACCTTTACAATCATAAGCTTTAATCTTCATACCATTCTCATGTAAAGGTAAAAAATCTTTGGAAAATATCAAATCTTTTTCATAATTAAAACAAAGTTTTTTCTCACCACAAAAATCAATTTGAGCATTTTCAATAGCATTTTTATTTACTTCATCTTGTATTGCCGCACTTAAATTTTTAGCTTCTAGGCCATTTAACCCCCAAATTACAGCCTTATCACTCAAATGTCCTTTACCTGTTAATGACAAAGAACCATAAAGAATGACTTCAACTCTATCAATTTCATCAAGCTTTTTAGCAACTTTTTTACAAAATAAATTTCCAGCAAGCATAGGCCCTAAAGTATGAGAAGAAGAAGGACCGACACCTATTTTAAAAATGCTTAAATTACTCATTTTTTATCCTTAATTTATAAAAGATTGTGAATTGCAGCAGAAATCGCAACTATTCCCATTACCAAAATAAAAAGATCTAAAAATTTATTACGAAATCTTGCCAAAATATCAAAACGATAAATACAATAAAGCGGCATCAAGAAAAGCAAAATAGCCAAAACAGGACCACCAATAGCCTCAATAATTCCTATAACACTTGGATTTTTATACGCAACAAGCCAAGCGATAGCAAAGGTAATGATCGCTGTTAAAGTTTGAGCGAATTTACCTTGAATTTTACCATTACTTGCTTTATATAAAATACCGTTTAAGCCTTCTTGAGAACCAAGATAATGTCCTAAGAAACTTTTACTAATGGCCACAAGCGCAACAATAGGCCCAACATAAGTCAGCAAAGAAACTTCAGGAAATTTATTTGCTATAAAGGTAAGAATATTGATATTTTGTTCTTTTGCTGATGCAAAATCTTCTGGTGTAAAAGTTAAAGCACAAGAAAAAACAAAAAACATTACAACAAAAACCATAAGAATAATTGCCAAAGAAATAATTTTTCTAGCACGAGGTTCAGCATAATCACCATATTCTTTTTTACAATAACAAGCAAGCGAAGAAATAATAGGAGAGTGATTAAAACTAAACACCATCACAGGAATAACAAGCCATAAAGTAACCCAAAAATTACTTGTTGAGATTACAGAAAAATCAACATTTGTAAATAATGATGAATTCCATTGTGGAATTAAAAGCAATGAAAAAATAAATAAAAATATAATAAAAGGAAAAACAAGAAAACTCATTGCTTTTGTTACAACATTTTCACCAAGAATAGAAATCAAAACCAAAACCCCAACAATCAAAAAACTTACCCACCAACGAGCAGCATGAGTAAGATCTGCATTGAAATTAAACTGATTGATTAAGAACTCAAGCAAAGTTGTTGTAAGATTAGCACTATAAACCAGTAAAATGGGCAAAATAGCAAAAAAATACAAAAGCGTAATTAAAAATCCACCACCCTTGCCAAAATAACTTTCTGCAACAAAAGTAATATCATCTTTTGGGTTAGAACTTGAAAGCACAAAGCGACATAAATTTCTATGAGCTAAGTAAGTCATAGGAAAAGCTAAAACAAGTATAACTAACAAAGGTATCAATCCACCAAGCCCAGCACTAATAGGTAACAAAAGTACGCCGGCTCCAATAGCTGTTCCAAAAAGAGATAAAACCCACCTTGTATCGTGACTAGTCCATTTAGGAGTATTCATTATTCTTCCTTAAATTATAAGATTGTATCTCTTTTATTTTAGCAAAATATTTATAAATAATTATTTTTTTTAAAAAATATTTTAAATCTTATGTAACATTTTGTAAATTTAATTTTATAAAAAAACAATCACTTGTATCAATAAAGTATTATTTTAAAACTAAATATATTTTGGGTTTTGCAATCAAAAAATAAAAATTTGGAAGACTATGCTTCCAAATTTTTGCATCAAATTTTCTAAGGGAGTTAAATTTTCAAAAATTAATCTAATTTTTGACCTAGGATATTTCCTTGCATATCCGTATAAACTTTCATGTTATTATTAAACTTAAATTTATAACCATTAATTTCTTTATCTATTTCAAGAATTTGAGCATTTGGTTGAGTTGCACTCACTTTTTTCATAACACTAGGTAAAATAGTATGTGGTAAAGCCTTATATTTTCCATCAACTTCTTTCCAATCTCCATTGATCATAAAATCAATTTCAGTTCCATCATTTAAAATTACATCATAAGAATCTATATCTTTTTTCACCAAACCAATTTGAGCGGTTTTAAAATTTTTAGAAATAAATTCTTTGGCATTATTTGGAAGTTCGCTAGCAGGAACAACCATATCTTTAGCTAAAAGCACCGTAGCACCCAACAAAGCAAGTAAAGTTAATTTTGCTTTCATAATTTCTCCTTTTGTGTTTTGGTTGGCGAAAGTTTAACTCAAAACTGTGAAGTGAATGTGAAACTTAAAAAATAATTTTCAAGCTTTCGTTCTCAACACTTATACCTTGACTTTTTATAAATTTTATTTCTTTTCCATCTTCAAATTTTAAAATATCTTTATCTTTTAGATTAATATCATAAGTTAAAATATGTAAAACAATATCATAAATACAAAAGAAAAGTTCTTTTTCTTCTATGTTTAAATCACAAACTTCAAGTTCTAATTTATCAAAATTTCTAAGCCCATAAGTATAAGCATTGACTCCATTTTCACTAGGATAAACACTAACATATATCCAATTATATACCGGCAAGCGATTATCATCTAACATTTTTGCATTTTCTATATAAAAACTGGGCTCTAAAACAACTGCACCTGTATAAAAACCTAAAGCATGTTTATTATCCAAACATAAAGCTGCAATTTTCGTAAACATTTTAGCTTGTTCTAATTTGCTTTGATCTTGACTTAGCACCGCTATAAGAAGATGAGCTTTATGTTTTTTAGTTTGCTGTAAGGCATCTTTCCACATAAAATTAAAATTTGCATAGTATTCTGCTTCGTGATTAGGTATAGGATTTTTAATCAAATTTAGAGTAATCAACATATTTTCATGTGAAAAAATCACTCCCTCTTTGGTAAAATTTTCATCAGCTATTTTTATATTAAATTTATCTTCTAAAATGCTTTTTAATTCCGAAAAATTAAAATCAACTTCATCAAGAAGAACAAAAGAGGTAAAATTGTGATTTAAATCTATAGTCATGTTAAACCCTATTAAATTTTTATAAATTATAACCTAATAAAAATAAAAACTATAAACAAGAATTTCTTAAAAATTATGATAATTGATATTAATTATAAATTTATTTTTTATATAGTATAATCTTTTAAAATTTAGTAAGTATATTTTTGGAGAAAAATGTGGAATTTCTAAAAGATTACATCGATTTAATTATCTTTTTAATTCTAGGAATTATGGCATTTATAGCTTTTTGGTGTGTTGTAGAAAGAATGCTATTTTTTAGAAAAATTAACTTTAAAAATTATGAGAATCAAGAGCAATTTGATGATGCGATTAGTGAAAATTTAACCACTATATATATCATCTATTCCAATGCCCCTTATATAGGACTTTTAGGCACTGTAATAGGCATCATGGTTACATTTTACGAAATGGGCTTAACGGGCAATATAGATGTCAAATCTATAGTTGTGGGACTTTCTTTAGCTCTTAAAGCTACAGCCTTAGGACTTTTGGTTGCTATTCCTGCTTTAATGGCTTATAATGCCTTACTTAGAAAAGTTTCCCTCTTAAGTAATGCTTATAAGGCAAATAAAAATGCTTAAACTACCAAAAAATGAAGGTTTAAATATAGTTCCATTTATAGACATTATGCTTGTTTTGCTTGCTATAGTACTTAGTATTTCAACCTTTATTGCGCATGGAAAAATTCAAATCTCACTTCCTTCAAGTGAAAATGCTACCAATATAAGCAATAATGAAAAAAAACTTCTTATAACCATAGACGAAAAAAATACTTTTTATTTAAATGATAAATTAGCTGATTTAAATGAAGTTCAAAATGCTATTTTTTCACTTGATAAAAAAACCATAGTAGAACTAAAAAGCGATAAAAATGCTAAATTTGAAAGCTTTGTAAAAATTATAGATTTTTTAAAAGCCAAAGAACATGAAAATTTTCAAATTCTTACTGAGAAAAACAAATGAAAACTTTATTTTTAAATCATAAATACCAAGCTTCTTATATAACTTTTATAGTCTTTATACCTTTGCTTTTTGTCATTTTTCACTCGAATGACTTTTTTAAAATGGAAATTAAAAATGAAGATTCTTTTTCTTTAGCAATAAAACAGTTTACCCAAACTAATCCAACAAATGAGACTAAACCAACAGAATCCATTATAGAATCTATCAAAGCAAAACCTCAGCCAAAAGTTATTAAAAAAACTCCTGAAAAAATGCAAAAAAAGATAAAAAAAGATAAAAAAACACTTTCACATCCAATACCAAATAAAACCCCAATAGCACCAACTCAAGAAGTTAAAACTTTTACAAAAACAACTGATACAAATGTCAAACCTAAAATCACCCAATTGACACAAGGAAAAGATAATCACCCTGTATTAAAAGAAATCCAAAAAGCTATACAACAAGCACAATTTTATCCAAGGCAAGCAAAAAAAATGCGTATGCAAGGAACTGTAAAAGTAGAATTTTTATGGAAAGAAAATAAAACTTTAGCAGATTTAAAAATCATAGAAAGCTCAGGATATGATTTGTTAGATAAAAGTGCTTTAGAAAGCATAAAAAAAGCTTCTTTAAATTTTCCACACTATAACGGGGATTTAAGAATTACACTACCTATTATATATGATTTTAAAATCTTAAGAGGGTAAAATTATAATTTACTACACTCTCTTATCTACAATTTGTGTTTCTTGATTTTCAATTTTATTTTGAAAATCTTTACTTAAATTCTGACTTAATTCTTGCAAAGATTTTTGCTTCAGTTTTTCAAATTCTTCAGGATTACTAGCCTCAAGCTTTGCCTGCTCATCAGCACTTAAAGCACTTAAACCTTTTTCTTGGGCTTTTTGAAGCAAATCTTCGTCTTCTTTTTCTTTGATATTATTTTCCTTATCATCTTTTTTATTGATTTTTTGCGGATCTATGGTTTTCATAGCACTAGCTCCACTACCTGATGCCTCTTTAATGTCACTTAAAATTTCTCTCATGCTAGGTTCTTTAACATCACTATCATCAACTTTACCATCTTTATTTACATCTTTATCAATAAAAAAATTTAATTTTTCTTCTATATTTGCATCATCAGATATTTTTTCATCGCTTATTTTAAAGCCTAAATTTTGCATACTTTGTTGAAGGGTGCTTGTATTAAAATTTAATTTTACACTTTGTTGTTTATTATTTAAATTTGAATTTAAAGAACCAAAATTATCTTTTACACTTTCAAACCAATTTGAAACAAATTGATTTGCTTCGCCATTAAGCCTTATGCTACCATCATTTCTAGCAACATAATTCGTATAAGAACTGAAATTTTTTTGTAAACTACTATAATTTTCATTGCTTAAATTTAAAGCTATAAGTTCACCTTGCTTATTTTCAAAAACAACCTTAACACCATCGTTATTTAAACTCGAAAGATCTTGCACGGGAATTTTATCTTGATCTTCTTTTTTTAATACGCTAAGCTCTTTTTTATCAACATTATTAGTTAAAGAATGAGTTAAACTAGTAGAAGTATCGATTTTCATTATTTATCCTTTTTTACATTTTGCAAATAAACCTAAACGACACATTTTTCTCTCATGTGAATTTTTTAAAGAATTACACTTTTTAAGTTCTTGCTCGTAGTTAGCACAAGATTTTGCAAAAGCAAAAGAACTCAAAATGCTTAAAACCAAAATTATTTTTAACATTTTCCAATCCTTATTTTAAAGATTTTTTAGTTAAAATTATACCTTTTATAATCGACAAAATCTTAAAAAATTTTATAATCTCAGAAAGGAATCAATGAAAGCATTAGCTCTTTTTAGCGGTGGGCTTGATAGTATGCTTGCAATGAAACTCATCACTGCACAAGGCATAGAAGTTAAAGCTCTAAATATCAACATAGGTTTTGGAAGCACAAGTGATAAAAGCGAAATCATGAAAAAGCGTGCGGCAATGGTAGGTGCAGATTTTGAAATGATAGATGTAAGAAATTCCTATCTTCAAGAAGTACTTTTTAATCCACAATATGGCTATGGCAAACATTTTAATCCTTGTATAGATTGTCATGCTTTTATGTTTAAAACTGCTCTTGCTATGTTAAAAGAAGAAAATGCAAGTTTTATCATCACAGGAGAAGTTTTAGGACAACGCCCTATGAGTCAAAGAAGTGATGCGATGGCAAAGGTTAAAAAACTTGCTCTTGATGAAGAAGATTTAATCTTGCGTCCTATGTGTGCAAAAAACCTACCTCTAACCAAACCTGAAAGAGAAGGCTGGGTAGATAGAGAAAAACTCGAAGGTATTAGCGGAAGAAGTCGCAAAAGACAACTTGAACTTGCAGCTAAATTTGGCTTAGAAGACTTTGAAAGCCCAGGTGGAGGTTGTTTGCTAACTCTTGATAGTTTTGCTAAAAAAATTCGAGATTTCATAGAATTTAACAAAGATATGCAGGTTAATGACGCACAACTTTTAAAATATGGTCGTCATTTAAGATTACCCAATGGAGCTAAAATGATCATAGGTAGAAATGAACTTGAAAATACTCTTTTAAAAGGTTTAAAAACTTCTAAATATGAAGTAATAGAACTTGGGGATTTAATCGGAGCTTACTCTTTGGTAGATGAAAAAATTTCAGAAAAAGACTTAGAACTTGCCTTAAAAATAGCCCTTACCTATACTAAACACGAAGCAGGAAAAAGCTATGAACTTAAATTTAAAAATCAAGCTTATACAAGTATAGCTTTTGAAAATAAGGCTGATATTAATCAATTTTTTATTAGTTAAAGTGTAAAGTATTTAGCAAAACAAGCGATATAGTATTTGAATCTTTTCAAAATATTGCAATCAAGCCCATGAAAATGGGCTTTTTTATTTTAATCCATAAGCATTTTTTAAATTGTTTAAATTCGCACTCGCATTCAAAAGCAAACAATCAGCCAAAACCAAACGCACCATAGCACTAGCTACAACACTTCCTCTAACACCTACACAAGGATCATGCCTACCTTTGAGTTCAAATTTCAAATTATTACCAAATTTATCTATACTTTCTTGTTTGGCAAAAATAGAAGGAGTAGGTTTAAAATAAGTTTTTAAAATAAGATTTTCTCCATTTGAAATTCCTCCTAAAATTCCTCCGCTATGATTGCTTAAAAACTTGCCATCTTTTAAAGCATCATTATTACACGATCCGCGCATTTTGCTTGCATTAATACCTTCACCTATTTCAACTGCTTTAACAGCATTAACTCCCATTAAAGCATGAGCTAATTTAGAGTCTAACTTATCATAAAGAACTTCTCCAAGTCCCACAAGCATACCACTAACTTTTGTAAAAACGGCAGCGCCTACACTATCTTTTGAACTTCTAGCATTTAAAATTTCATTTTTAAAGTCACTTTCTAGTTTTGGATCAAGGCAAAAAATTTCACTTTTCTTAGCAAATTCAAAATCAAATTCTTCTTCTTTCAAATTTGATACAAAAGTTCCTACTCCAAAAACACCACTTTGAACACAAATACCAAATTCACGCAAAAGCATCGCTGCAACTGCACCACCAGCCACTCTAGCAACACTTTCTCTAGCGCTTGATCTACCTCCACCCCTATGATCTCTTATGCCATATTTATAAAAATAAGCAAAATCCGCATGAGCAGGACGAAATAGATCTTTTAAATTATCATAATCCTTAGAATGAGCATTTTCATTAAAAACTACTATAGCTATAGGATGACCCGTTGTATATCCTTCAAAAACTCCGCTTAAAACCTGAGCTTTATCACTTTCTTTTCTTGGTGTTGCAAATTTACTTCCGCCTTTGCGTTTATCAAGCTCATTTTGTAAAAATTCTTCATCAAATTTAACTCCAGCAGGCATTCCATCAATAATACATCCAACAGCCACACCATGAGACTCACCAAAACTTGTAAATTTCAATCTCGTACCAAAGGTATTCACTATAAAGCTCCTAATTTCTCAAGTGCAATTTTTGCTGCCATTTGCTGTGCTTCTTTTTTGCTTCCCGCAATAGCTCTTGCAAGTTCTTTACCATCAAGTATTAAAGCGATTTCAAATTGCTTTAAATGATCAGGACCAAAAGCACGCACTGTTTCATACTGCGGAGTTTGTCCGATTTTTCCCTGTGTAATCTCTTGTAATTTTGTTTTATAATCTTTTATAAGAATTTTTGCATCAATTTGAGGGAAATTTTTTTCTATAAGTCTTAAAGCAATAGTTTTTGCAAACTCAAACCCAGCTTCTAAATGTATAGCACCTATAATGGCTTCTAACGCATCTGAAAGTATAGAAGGCTTTTCTTTTCCTCCATTGTTTTCCTCAGCAACACTCATAAAAATAAAATCGCCCAAATTTAAACTATTTGCAATTTTTGCAAAAGACTTTTCATTCACTAAAGCCGCTCTAAGCTTAGATAAATCTCCTTCGGCATCTTTGGCGAATTTATGAAAAAGGTATTCACCCACAACTAAATCAAGCACAGCATCACCTAAAAATTCCAAGCGTTCATTGTTGTAAGATTTTTTAAAACTTTTATGGGTTAAAGCATGTATAAGAAGATTTTTATCTTTAAATTCATAAGTTAAACTCTGCTCTAGTTTTTCAATGTTTTTCATCATTTTCCCTTGCAATTTTCAAAGCAGCTTCACGCGCCAATGTATCACACCTTTCATTTTCCAAATGTCCATTATGTGCTTTTACCCAAAAAGCCTTAATCTTATGAGATTTTGCCACTTTAATATATTCCTTCCATAAATCTATATTTTTTTTACCTTTAAAATCCTTTTTTATCCATCCTTCTAGCCATTCATTAATACTTTGAACCATTAGGTTAGAATCTGTAAAAAGCGAAATTTCACAAGGCTCTTTTAAAGCCTTCAAAGATTCAATAATTGCCATTAGCTCCATTCTATTGTTAGTGGTATTAGCCTCAGCTCCAAAACCTTCCTTTTGATACTCCTTATAACGCAAAATATAAGCCCATCCGCCAAAACCCGGATTATTAAGACATGAACCATCTGTATAAATTTCAATGTGTTTCATTGTTTTTCACTTCATAAATAATTTTACAAGTATTAAACTCATAACAAACAGGACAGTGATAAAAAAACAAAGGCATAACATTTTTACACTCAGAACAACGATATGAAAATTCTAACCCCGCATTAAAAGAACTATCTTTTAAAATTTTTAACATTTTAAAATTAGAATTTTTAAAAACAAACTGATGCGTATCATCATGCTTTGAAATTTTACCCAAAGCATAAAAGAATTCTAAAAAATCTTGATTTTCTAAATTAAACGCTTCATTTTCTCTATAAAGCAAATCACAAATATCAAAAAAATTTTGCCCTAAAAACATATGATATTTTTCAAAAACTAAACGCCCTAACATAGGATTATCTTCTATTTTAAATTCTAAAAGTTTTTTCTTTTTTTCTTCATCAGTGATATTAAAAGTACAAAGTTCCAAAGCTTTGATAAAATCATGCTCTTTTTGCACATCTTCATTAAGCTCAAAAAGACATTCTAAAAGTTCTAAATTTTCTTTATAAGAACGAAGTTTTAAATAAACAATTTTTAAAAGTTTTAAGGCTTGTATATTTCTTGGACGCAGTTTTAAAGCTTGTAATAAAACTTCTTTTGCACGCTCTAAAAATCCTGCTTTAAAATAAACTTTTGCTAAAGAAAGGAAAATAAATTCTCTTTCTTGTTTATCTTTACATTTTTCAAGAGCAATCAAATAAATTTGAGTTGCTTTTTCAAATTCCCCGCTTTTAGTAAAAATTTCGGCCAAAAAACTTAAATTTCCAAAACTCAAGCTACTATTTCTTAACAACTCTTTATGAGCATTATCCATTTCAAATTTTTTTATAAATTTTTCAAGCTTTTGTTCTTCATCTTTGCTAGCAAATATTTTCCAAATATAATTTGCAACAGCTACAACAAATACTAAAATGGTTAAAATTATAAGCCCTACTAAAGGGTCTCTGTATTCTACAAAGAAAAAATCCATAGTCTCGCTCTAAAAAAATTTATGCCAAATTATAGCCAAATCTTTGTATAATTTTAACAAGGTTTATAAAATGATAACTAAAGAAAGTATAGAAAATTTATCCCAAAGACTTAATATTGTTGATATTATAGAAAATTATATTGAAGTAAAAAAACAAGGCTCAAGTTTTGTGTGTATCTGTCCTTTCCATGCAGATAAAAACCCGTCTATGCATATCAATCCTACCAAAGGTTTTTATCATTGTTTTGCTTGCAAGGCTGGTGGAGATGCTTTTAAATTTGTAATGGATTATGAAAAATTAAGTTTTGCCGATGCAGTTGAAAAAGTTGCAAGCCTTAGTAATTTTACTTTGAGCTATACAAAAGAAAAACAAGAAAATAAAAAAGAGCTAAAATCTATACTACCAAGCTTAAATGCGTATTTTAAAGATAATCTCAAACACCACAAAGAAGTTTTAACCTATCTTTACCAAAGAGCTTTAAATGACAAAGATATAGCCAAATTCGAATTAGGTTTTGCAGGAGCAAGTGAAGATAGTATAAGATTATTGCAAAATCAAAAAATTCCTTTAGAAGATGCTATGAGTGTTGGAGCTTTAAAAAAAGATGAAAATAATGAATTTTACGCAAGTTTTATATGGCGTATCACCTTTCCAATCTACGATCATAAAGACTTATTAGTAGGGTTTGGAGGGCGTACTTTAAATCCCAATGCACCGGCAAAGTATGTAAATTCACCCCAAAATATACTTTTTGATAAAAGTAGAATTTTTTATGCTTTTAACATCGCTAAAGAAAATATAGCCAAAAAAAAAGAAATAATAGTATGTGAAGGCTACATGGATGCAATAGCTTTTCACAAAGCAGGGTTTAACAATGCTGTAGCAGTTCTTGGAACAGCATTAACCGAACATCATCTACCCTTAATCCGCCGTTATGATGCAAAAGTGATTTTATGTTTTGACAATGATGAAGCAGGATTAAAAGCTGCGACACGATCTGCATTTTTATTAAGCACAAACAAAATAGACGGTAAAGTGGCAATTTTGCAAGGCGGAAAAGATCCTGCTGAGCTCGTAGCAAAAAATGAAAGCACAAAACTTCATAATATACTCGATGAAGGAATAGAGCTCGGTGAATTTTATATCAGACGCTTAATATCCACTCATTCCATAATTTCTGCTCTTGATAAACAAAAAGCTTTAGAAACTATACAAAAATTCACCTTTAATCTTGAACCTTTAGTGGCAAATTCTTACACTGGTCTAGTTTCAAATTTATTAAAAGTGGATGAAAAATTTATTGTCTTATCACAAAATTCAAAAAAAATCATACAAACCCCTTTAATTTCTCAAAATAAATACAATTTTCCTAAAGAAAAAATTCACATTGCAGAATTAGAACTTATAGCTTTTTTAAAACAGCATCCAGATATATGTAACGATTTTAAGCAAATTAGTGATAGTGTTTGTTTTAAGCATAAGATTTTATTGGATAAAATTTTAGAAAAAAAAGGTTATGAAGATAGTGATATCAGAGAATTTGAAAGTAAAAATATTCGAAAAAATTTAAACTATAGCGAATTCTTGTTAGGTATTTGCAAGGTTAATTTAGCTTTTTTAAACAATGTAAAAATTAAAAATTCTACACTCGCATTAAAAAAACAACTTTTTACGCTTATTGATAAAAATTTAAATCTTTTAATTAAAAATTTAAATACCGAAGAATTAAATAATTTTTTAAAAGAATATTTAAGCTTCTTAAAATATGAAAAAAACGAAGAAATTCTGCAACAATCATTTAGAAACTTAAATGGAATTTTTGGCAATAAAAACTTTACAGTTTATGATTTAGGATTTAGCGCGCAAGATAATGACGAACCTTTTTAATTTATTTAAATTTCAAGCCTTAATTTACCTTTTTTTAAACACAATCACGCTAAAGTATATAAAAATTTTTAAGGATAAATTATGATGCCTTTTAGTGATGAAGAGCTTATAAATCCTGTTAAAGCAAGTTTAGAAAAGAGTTTGCCTATGCTTGAACGTGATGGCGGAGGGCTTGAATTTTTAGGAATTAAAAATGGGATCGTTTATATCCATTTAATAGGAGCTTGTAAAGGCTGTGCATCGAGTGGAACAACGCTAAAATATGGTCTTGAAAGGCAACTTAAGATTGATATTCATCCAGAAATCACTATAATCAATTTAAACGGCGGAGCAGACGAATTTGCAAAATTATAAAAAACTTGGAATTGAACATTTTTACAAGAAAGATTTTAAAACTGCAAAAATGTATTTTTCTATGGCTTATGAAAAACGCAAAAATAAACGCTTGCTAAATTTTATCTGCCTTTGCGATCTTGCTTTAAAATCTCCTAAAGAAGCTTCTTTACTTTTTGATTTTTATATAGAACATTACAAAATCTCTAACATTGATAAAGACTTAGAAGAAATTTTAAGTACAATTGAATTTAAAAAACAAGAAAACAAACAGGAAAACGAATTTGAAGATGGACATGCGTTAAATTATCAAGATTTTTTAAAAAGCGAAGAAGAACTTGGTTTTCAAAAAAGTTTTGAAAATATCATTAATAGCACTAAGTTAGTTATTGATAATCGTGATGATTTTTTAGATTTTTTGGAAAAATTACTTGATAATGGCTATAAAGATATGACTTTAAATTATATAGAAAATGTTATGCCTCATTTTTGGGCAAATGATAGATTTATCAAACTCCAAGAAAAACTCATAGGATTTAAAAGTGAAATTAAAACTTGAAAATTCATTCATTACAGATAATACCTTAGAGTGTGAAAAAGAATGCTTTTTTTTGCAAACCACACAAAATGCTAAATTTCACGCTCAAGCCTTAGAAAAAGGTGCAAAAATCATTGATGTAAATGAGTGTAAAAAACTTTTAAAAATCGATGAAAAGATTCAAATCATAGGAATCACAGGAACCAATGGCAAAACCACAACCGCAGCAGCGATTTATTCTATCTTATTGGATTTAGGTTATAAATGCGGACTTTGCGGGACAAGAGGAGCTTTTATCAACGATGAACAAATTGATGAAAAATCCTTAACCACCTCCCCTATTCTTAAAACCTTAGAATACTTACAGATAGCCACTCAAAAAAAATGTGATTTTTTTATCATGGAAGTAAGCTCACACGCACTCGTTCAAAACCGCATCGAAGGCTTAAATTTTGCTGCTAAAATTTTTACCAATATCACTCAAGATCATTTAGATTTTCACGGTACTTTTGAAAATTATAAAGAAGCAAAAGAGCTTTTTTTTACCGATGAGAGTTTAAAATTTATCAACAAAGATGCTTTGGCTATTAAATTTAATGTGCGTAATGCTTTTACTTATGGCATAGAAAATCCTGCTTTATATCAAATCAAAGCTTATTCTTTAGAAGAAGGCATTAGTGCTATTGTAACAAATAAAAATCAAACTTTTCACATAGACTCGCCCTTGCTAGGACTTTTTAATCTTTACAATCTTCTAGTTGCTAGCGCTTGTGTGAATGAACTTGTAAAGCCTGATTTAAAAGACTTGGAAAATGCTATCAGTGGATTTGGTGGGGTTTGTGGCAGGGTAGAACAAGTAGCAAAAGGTGTGATTGTAGATTTTGCTCATACACCTGATGGCATTGAAAAAGTGCTTGACACTCTTAAAAATAAAAAACTCATCGTTGTTTTTGGAGCAGGTGGAGATAGGGACAAAACCAAACGCCCTTTAATGGGAAAAATCGTCGAACATTTTGCAAAAATTGCTATCATTACAAGTGACAATCCACGCAACGAAGAACCAAAAACCATCATGGAAGAAATTTTATCAGGCTTTGCTAAAAAAGAAAAAGTTTTAATGATAGAAGATAGAAAAGAAGCCATAAAAAAAGCTTTAGAACTAAAAGAAAATGACGATTTAGTCGTTATTTTAGGCAAAGGTGATGAAACTACTCAAGAAATTAAAGGGATAAAATATCCTTTTAGCGATAAAATAGTTGTTAATGAAATTTTAAAAAATCAAGGATAATCAATGTTTGAAAATATGGATTTTTCTAAAATGGGAGAACTTTTAAATCAAGTTCAAGAAAAAGCAAAAAATATAGAACTAGAACTTGCAAATCGTGAATTTAGCGCCAAAAGTGGAGCAGGACTTGTTAAAGTAAGCGCCAATGGAAAAGGTGAAATTATCGATGTTAGCATTGATGATTCTTTACTTGAAGATAAAGAGTCCTTGCAAATTTTACTTATTTCTGCAATTAATGATGTTTTGGCTATGGTTGCGCAAAATCGTTCCAATATAGCGAATGATGTTTTAGGCGGTTTTGGAGGTATGAAATTATGAAAAAAATTTTAATTATTTGCATGCTTTTTACTTTGTCTTTTGGTATAGAAAGACCTAAATTTGAAGATTTTTTAGCAGGTTATGAAAGAAATAAGGCAAGCATGCTCAACTATGAAGGAATGCCAGCTTTTGCACTCAGTGAAAATTTACTTGCTGTATTAAAACAACCTAATGCTAAGCTCAACAAATATGTAAAATACGATCCATTTTTAAATTTATATCTTGTAAGAACTGACTTTAGCCTAATCCCTACTCCTATGGGCGATGAAGAAAAACTTACTCGCAATGATTGGGTTGGAATTTGGGATCTTAATAAACCCTATATAGGGCATATTAAGTATTTAGCTCAAAATATTGATGAAAAAGATCAACTTGATTTTAATTCTAAAATAGGACTTTTAGGGACTCCATGCTGTGAAATGATGGGGATTGCTTTAAATAATAGCTCTTTTATAGGCAATCGCTATTTAAAACATTTTATGAAATATAACGATGTTTATTGGGGAGATATTGGCGTTGATTTTGTTGTTCGAGAAAATAAAATTTATGTTAACAATGTAAGAAAAAATCCACAATTTTTAATCAATGATCAAGTTATAAGTGTTGATGGTTTGCCCGCCAATGATTTAAGAAAACTCAATGAAAAAATTCTTTTTGCGGATCGCGGAAGTACTCTTTATTTTCAAGTGTTGCGTGATAATATGGATTTAAATATTTCTACCGAAGTTTTTGCAAAAGATTTGAGCAAATTTAACCTTCCTGATTCTAAACCAAAACCAAAAATTACAAATTTCACAAGCAATCTTGGTTTAACAGTTAATACTAGTCTTGTTGTAACCAAAATAGATCCAAAATCAAAAGCATCAAATGCAGGATTTATGGTAGGAGATAAAATTTTACGCGTTAATAATATTATTTTAAATAATTTTAAAGAATTACAAAATATTTTAAGCGCTGGTAATGACTTTAGCATCTTAATTGAACGCAAAAGTACTAAATTACCTTTATCAAATTTCAACAGTGAATTAGGCGGAAATGCCAACTCAGGTGGCGATGGTAAATTTCAATTTTTCATAAGGCTTACTAAGTGAATTTAAAAGAACTTTTTATCCATCACTTAGAAAAAAATCTACCCAAAGTTGAAAGCTTTCATCCTTTTTTCAATGAAGCTTTAGCTCTTATGCTAAAAGCAGGAGGAAAGCATTTTCGCGCACAATTGCTTTTAAGCGTAGTACAAAGCAATAAACCTGAACTTTTAAATCAAGCTTTAGATGTGGCTTTGGCTTTGGAATTTATCCATACTTATTCACTCATACACGATGATTTACCCGCTATGGATAATGCAGACTTTAGACGAGGAATTCCAACCTTACACAAAAGCTACGATGAAACTACAGCCATCTTAGTGGGCGATGCTTTAAATACTGAAGCTTTTTTAGTTCTAAGTCATGCTCATTTAAAAGATGAAATCAAAATCAAACTCATCAAAACCCTTGCCTTTAACGCAGGACTTAATGGAATGGTCATAGGACAAGCTATTGATTGTTTTTTTGAAGACAAAAAACTCAGTTTAAATGAACTTGAGTTTTTACATACACACAAAACCGCAAGATTGATCGCTGCAGCTTTAAAAATGGGTTGTGAAATTTGCGAACTTAACAACGAAGAAAGCAATCAAATTTACAAACTTGGTTTAAAACTAGGACTGATTTTTCAAATCAATGATGATATTATCGATGTAACTACAAGTCAAGAACAAAGCGGAAAGCCTACTAACAACGATATTCATAAAAATTCTTTTGTCAATTTGCTTGGACTTGAACAAGCCATAAAAACAAAAGAAAATCTTCTTAGTGAATGCGAACAAGACTTAGAAAAACTTAATGAAAAACTCGCACAAATGATACAAAATTTAATAATTCAATACTTATAAAGGCAAAAAATGGACATTCAAATTTTACAAGAACAGGCAAATACTCTAAGATTTTTAAGTGCTGATATGGTGCAAAAAGCAAACTCAGGACACCCAGGTGCACCTTTGGGCTTAGCAGATATTTTAAGTGTTTTAAGTTATCATTTAAAGCACAATCCTAAAAATCCCACTTGGCTAAACCGTGATAGACTTATATTTTCAGGTGGACATGCAAGTGCTTTGCTTTATAGTTTTTTACATTTAAGTGGCTATGATTTAAGCTTGGAAGATCTTAAAAATTTCCGCCAACTTCATGCTAAAACCCCGGGACACCCTGAAATTTCAACTCTTGGAGTAGAAATCGCTACAGGCCCTTTAGGACAAGGCGTTGCAAACGCTGTAGGCTTTGCTATGGCGGCAAAAAAAGCACAAAATTTACTAGGTAGTGATTTAATCGATCATAAAATTTATTGTCTTTGTGGAGATGGAGATTTACAAGAAGGCATTTCTTATGAAGCTTGTTCTTTAGCAGGACTTCACAAACTTGATAATTTCATACTCATTTACGATAGCAACAATATCTCTATAGAAGGCGATGTAGGTTTAGCCTTTAATGAAAATGTAAAAATGCGTTTTGAAGCACAAGGATTTGAAGTTTTAAGTATAAATGGACACGATTATGAAGAAATCAATAAAGCCTTAGAACAAGCTAAAAAATCCACAAAACCTTGTCTTATCATCGCAAAAACAACTATAGCAAAGGGCGCAGGAGAGCTTGAAGGCAGTCATAAAAGCCATGGTGCACCTTTGGGCGAAGAAGTGATTAAAAAAGCCAAAGCACAAGCAGGTTTTGATCCAAATATCAGTTTTCATATCCCACAAGCAAGCAAAATCCGCTTTGAAAGTGCTGTAGAACTTGGGGATTTAGAAGAAGCAAAATGGAAAGATAAGCTTGAAAAAAGTGGTAAAAAAGAACTTTTAGAAAGGCTATTAAATCCCGATTTTAGTAAGATAGCTTATCCTGATTTTAAAGGAAAAGATCTTGCTACAAGAGATAGCAATGGTGAAATTTTAAATGTTTTAGCTAAAAATTTAGAAGGATTTTTAGGCGGAAGTGCGGATTTAGGCCCTTCAAACAAAACAGAACTTCACGGTATGGGAGACTTTATAGAAGGTAAAAATATCCATTTTGGTATCAGAGAACACGCTATGGCAGCGATTAACAATGCTTTTGCAAGATATGGAATTTTCTTACCATTTTCAGCAACTTTTTTCATCTTTAGTGAGTACTTAAAACCTGCCGCAAGAATAGCAGCTCTAATGAAAATCAAACATTTTTTTATTTTCACGCACGATAGCATAGGCGTGGGCGAAGATGGGCCAACACACCAGCCTATAGAACAACTTAGCACTTTTAGAGCTATGCCAAATTTTTTAACCTTTAGACCTGCTGATGGGGTAGAAAATGTCAAAGCTTGGCAAATAGCCATAAATGCTGATATTCCGAGTGCTTTTGTACTTTCACGCCAAAAACTCAAAGCCCTAAATGAACCTGTTTTTGGAGATGTAAAAAATGGAGCGTATTTACTCAAAGAAAGCAAAGACGCTAAATTTACACTTTTAGCGAGCGGAAGTGAAGTTTGGCTTTGTTTAGAAAGTGCGAATGAACTTGAAAAACAAGGTTTTGCTTGTAATGTTGTTTCTATGCCTTGTTTTGAACTTTTTGAAAAACAAGATAAAGCTTATCAAGAAAGATTGTTAAAAGGTGAAGTTATAGGCGTTGAAGCAGCACACTCTAATGAACTTTATAAATTTTGCCATAAAGTGTATGGCATAGAAAGTTTTGGAGAAAGTGGCAAAGACAAAGATGTGTTTGAACACTTTGGCTTTAGCGTTTCAAAGCTTGTAAATTTTATCCTTAGCAAATAAAATGAATACAAATTTCAAATTTCAAAACAACACTCTTTTTATCTTTGGAATTTGGGATAAAACAAGCATTTATAAGTTAAAAATAAAAGATTTTTTAGCTTTGATCCAAAGCAAGGAAGTGATTTTTGATTTTAAAGATCTAAAAGCAATCGATACCGCTGGAGTGAGATTTTTCCTTGCTTTGGAAAATGATCTTAAAGATAAAAATATTAAAATCACCAAAGAAGGCTTAAATTCACGCTTTCAAACCCTTTTTGAACTTTGTGAAAAAAACTACCAAAGACTAAGCAAAACAAAAAAATCACATAAAAATTTCAGTGAATACTTTATCGATCTTGGAAAATTAAGTTTAGAACTTTTAAAAATTTTAAGAAAATTCATCAATTTCACAGGAGCTTTTTTCACAAGTCTTTTTTTATGCCTTAAAAATCCTAAAAATTTTCGCTTTATTGCTTTTTTATATCATATAGAAAATTCTGCTTTTAAAGCCTTGCCTATAGTTATTTTAACTGCTCTTTTAGTAGGAGTGGTTTTAGCCTATCAGGCCGCTTATCAACTCGCACAATTTGGAGCCAATATTTTCATAGTAGATTTGATGGGAATTTCAGCCACTAGAGAACTTGCACCTTTAATCGCTGCCATAGTGATCGCAGGAAGAAGTGCAAGCTCTTATACCGCACAAATTGGAGTGATGAAAATCACTGATGAAATTGCAGCTATGAATACTATGGGTTTTCGTTCTTTTGAATTTATTATTATTCCACGTGTTATGGCTTTGGTAGTGGCTATGCCTTTAATCGTTGCCATTAGCGATGCAATCAGTATTATAGGTGGAATGATGGTTGCAAAATTAAATCTTGATATTTCAATTGCCGAATTTTTAAGACGCTTTAGAGAAGCTGTAGATATAAAACATATCTTTATAGGACTTGCAAAAGCACCTATTTTTGGATTTTTAATAGGGCTTATTGCTTGTTTTCGTGGTTTTGAGGTAAAAAACACTACACAAAGCATAGGAATTTATACCACAAAAAGCGTTGTAAATGCTATTTTTTGGGTGATAGCTTTTGATGCTTTATTCTCTGTTATTTTAACTTCTGCAGGAATTTAAATGGTTATTAAAGCGCAAAATATCATTACAAAATTTGGAGAAAAAATCGTCCATGATGGCGTAAGTTTTGAAATCAAAAAAAACGAAATTTTTGGTATTTTAGGAGGTAGCGGAAGTGGAAAATCCGTCCTTTTAAAACAAATGCTTATGCTTGAACATTTTGATGGTGGAGAATATGAAATTTTAGGCTATAAGCTTAAAAATATCAACGAAGAAGATACACTCGCTTTGCGTAAAAAATGGGGTGTGGTTTTTCAGTTTGCTGCACTTTTTAGCTTTTTTAATGTTTATGAAAATATCGCCATTCCTTTAAAAGAATACACTCATTTAGATGAAAATAGCATACAAGAACTGGTTTTAATGAAGTTAAAAATGGTAGGTTTAAACGAAAGTGTTTTAAAACAATTTCCAAGCGAACTTAGTGGTGGTATGCAAAAAAGAGTGGCAATTGCTAGAGCTTTAGCACTTGATAGTAAGTTACTTTTTTTAGATGAACCTACCTCAGGACTTGACCCTCATAGTAGTCGCGAATTTGACGATTTGGTTTTAGAATTAAAAAAAAGTTTTGATTTAAATATCATTTTGGTTACACATGATAAAGAAAGTATGAAAAATTTACTCGATCGCTTTATCATTTTAGAAAATAAAAAAGTTGGATTTTGCGGTACTTATGAAGAATTACGCCTGCAAAATGAACAACTTTTTAAAAGATTTATGGAGTAAAAGTGGAAAATAGAGCAAATTATTTTTTTGTAGGACTTTTTGTTTTTGGAGTGTTTTTTGCAAGTCTTGGTTTCATACTTTGGCTTGGTGGATACTCTAAAGAAGAAAGTTTTAAGTATTATGAAATTCACACACAAGAATCCGTTGCAGGACTTGGCATAAAAGCACCCGTAAGGCTTTTGGGCGTGGAAGTAGGTAGCGTAGAAGAAATCAGCATTTACAATCAAGATGAACTCGGCGTTAACATACGCATTAAGGTCAAAAACAATACCCCTATAAAAGAAGACACCTTTGCTACTTTGCAACTTCAAGGTATCACAGGACTTAAATTTGTCCAACTTCAAGGCGGAAGCAAAAATAGCAAAGATTTAGTATCTATACAGGGAAAACTTCCAGTCATTCCTTTTAAAGAAAGTTTTTTAGCAACCATAGACAGACAAAGTGAACATATTTTTTCTTTGGTTAAAACGGCCGATGATAAATCAAAAGAACTTTTAAGCGAAAAAAATCTTAAAAATCTAGAAATCTTTTTGCAAAATCTAGCAGAATTAAGTGCAAATTTAAATGCTAATTCTAAAAATTTAAGCCTTAATCTTTCAAACACAAGTTTAAAAATAGGAAAAATGGCTGATAATATAAGCCTTAGTGCGCAAAATTTCAACTCCAGTCTTAAAGACATAAAAGAAAGCACGATGATTTTAAAAAATTTCATAAAAAAAGCTGATGAAAAATTAAACACTTATGATGATATTAAAGCATCTTTGATGCAAAATTTAGAGCTTTTTAAACGAGTTTTAATTGAAAGCAATATTCTAATAGAAAATTTACAAAATAGCCCTGCTGATTTGATTTTTAAAGAAACTAAACCTAAACTAGGACCAGGAGAAAAATAATGCTAAAGCAATTATTCTATATTTTGACTTTTACTTTTATATTATGCGGATGCTCTTTAAGACACGAAACCATCAACAAAAATGAAAATATCATATTAAAAGATGAAGGAATAGACTCAAATATTTTTTTTAAAAAAACCGGTAAAATTCTTAAAATTCGCAATGCAAATGCACCTTTGTATTTAAACTCGCGAGCTATTGTTTATATAGATAATGGTTTTAGCAACAAATACGCACATTATTTCTGGGGAGACTTACCAAGCAATCTTTATTCTTTTTTAATTTTGTCAAAATTTGAACAAAGCAATATTTTTACAACCTTACTTTCTTCAACAAGCTCTTTAAATGCGGATTATGCCCTTGAAAGCAGGATTAACTCTTTTGAACAAATTCTTAACAACAATGAAAACTACGCTCAAATTTCTATAAGCGTAAATTTCATAAATCTTGAAAATAATCAAATAATAGCTCATAAAATTTTCAATACTAAAGAAAAAATAGGAAAAAAAGATATCCGCTCTACTTATAATGCTTTTCAAAAAGCCTTAAATAAAATTGGAAATGAGATTGTTTTTTGGGTAAATTCTAATTTATCCTAATTTAGGAACACTTTTTGCTTTTTAAATATTTAGCAATATTTTTGAAAGGTAAACAATGAAAAGTGATTTAGATATATTTAAAAAACACTTAGGCGAAATTCAAAGCGTGAATGAATTTAAAGCAAATCAAATTTGCTCTCAAATCAATGATGCAAATGATTTTATAGGAGCACTTCAAGTACTTGATATGTCTTTAAAAAAAATAGAAAAAAGCATTCTAGAAAGAATAGATGAAAATTCAGATGATATGCAAAAAAGAACTCTTGATGCCACAGCATCACAACTTATACAAAACTGCTCTTTCATGGGAACAGCCCTTTTTGGAAATATTTTCAATGTTTATGTTGGTAAAAAACTTTTTGAATTTGAAATTGCTAATCCACTTTTAATTCTTCAAACAAGTAATTACGAAGGTGTATTGGCCTATATACAAGATAAAAGAGATGAAATAAAAATCATTCTATCAGAGTTAGCAACCGCAATCACCATGGGCGAAACTATGGATAATGCTGGAATTTATAACTCTACAATGGATTTTAAAAATTTATTTAAATAAGAATAGTAATCATTTGTTCTCTTTAAGCGAATATAATATATTTTAGCTTAAAGAGATTTTCCAAACTCTAAAAGAGAGTTAGGCTACGAATAAAAAGGGGGAGGGAAATAGCCTAACCCAAACGAGATCTTAAAAGATCTCTTTAAACTAAAATAAATATTTAGATAATTTAACAATTTTTATTAAATTATCTAAACCATATTTATGTTTTAGTTTAATACGATGTGACACTTTATTCTAATAACACTTAATATATGATAAAAATATTATTTAGTAACTTAAATTATTAAAGAATATTACTACAATATTATTTAAAAAATTTTAAATTTTTAGGATTTTAAGAAAAAAATATTATTTTTATAATTTAATATCATATCATAGAAAGAATTTCAGCACGCCCATTAATCACAGCAACACAATGTTCATAATGAGCCGCATTAAGCCCATCAATACTTCCAGCATCCCATTTTCCATTATAATGTTTTGGTGTTCCATCTTTTTGGCATATCATAGGCTCTATGCAAAACACCATTCCATTTTTAATTTTAGGGCCACTTTTTGCACTCGCACCTTTTTCTAAATAGTTTAAAATTTCAGGCTCTCCATGGGGCTTTCGTCCTATACCATGTCCACAATATCCACGAAGCGGGACAAAACCTCTTGCATGGATAAATTCGCCTAAAGCAGCTGAAAGTTCCTTAAAACGCATTCCATCATGAATAATATCTATAGCATGATATAACGCGTCTTTAGCACAAGAGATTAAAGCTTTATCAGTGGGTGAAACTTCTCCTATAGCAATAGTTCTTGCTGCATCCCCATAATACCCATCAATCAAACTTCCCACATCAAGACCTAAAATATCACCCTCTTTGATAATTTTATCATCTGGAATTCCATGGATACAAACTTGATTTAAAGATGTACAAATGGCACCTGGAAAACCATAAAGCCCCTTAAATGATGGCTTGGCACCAAGGCTTAAAATATAATCTTCTGCCATTTTATCAATTTGTTTTAAACTCATTCCTATTTTAATTTCATTCTCTAAAAAATTTAAAGTTTTTGCTACAATTTGATTTGCTATTCTTAATTTTTCTATTTCATCTGGTTTTTTCAATTCTATCATTTTATTTCCTTATAAATTTAGCCAAATTTTAGCAGTATTTTTTAAAGATTCAACATCGCTTGAAGCATAAAAATGCAATCTTGCTTTATGATTTTTCAAATCTATATTTTCTCTTTCTTTAAGAAATTCAACTATAGCATCTCCTGAATGAATTAATTTTGTTTTATCGCCAAAATACTTACTTAAAGAACGACCTAGTAAAGGGAAATGAGTACAAGCGAGTATCAAAGCATCTGGAGTTGTGATATTTTTAAAATAATACTCCATAGCACTTTGCAAAAAATCTCCTTCAAAAATACCTTCTTCAACCATAGGCACAAAAAGCCCTGTAGCTAAAGCATTTATATTTGTATATCCTTGAGATAATAAACGCTTTTGGTATTCTTCTGATTTAATGGTTGCTTTTGTTGCAATGACTAAAATTTCTTTATTTTTATCATGTAAAGCTTTTATCGTTGCTTCAACCCCTGCATCAATTACGCCATATACTGGAAAATGTGCTTTTGCTTTTAAAGCATCTAAAGCATAAGCACTAGCAGTATTACATGCAATGATAAGCATATCAATTTGAAATTGTTCAAAAAATTCCAATGCTTCAAGACAGAACTTGATAATAGTATCTTTATCTTTTACCCCGTAAGGAACTCTTGCGGTATCTCCATAATAGATAATTTCATCAAAAAGTCTAGCTTCATAAAGAGATTTTAAAACACTAAGCCCCCCTACTCCGCTATCAAATACACCTATTTTCACTTTAATACCTTCTTGCTCCTATATAACGAGCCTTCCAATAAGAACTATTTAACTCGACTTCTTTTACTCCACCTTTAGTAGATAAATGTATAAATTTTCCCTTGCTCGTATAAATACCAACATGCATACCATTTGGCCCTCTACCTGTCTTAAAAAATACCAAATCTCCTGTTTGCAATTTTGATTTAGAAACTTTTCTCCCAGAACCTAATTGAGTTTTTGTAGTGCGAGGTATGCGTATATTAAGCTGAGCTAATGCACTCTGCGTAAATCCTGAACAATCAGCACCTTTTTTAGTAGTTCCACCTAAAACATAAGGAGTTTTTTTCCATTCATTTGCTATAGTCTTAAGTTTTGTTTCTTTATTTGTATTATAAATCGGGCGAGTATAGTTTAAATTCTGATAAAAACTACATCCACTTATAAAGAATACAATCGCGATGATGAAAAAAATATGTCTCATCAGTCCCCTTAAGATCGAGTAGCAAAGAATTTAAGATAAATAAAACCCCAAATCCCAGAACAAAATGAAGCTATGAGAATAGCTAAATTATCTGCATAATTAAAAATATCACTAACTTCATACGCCAAACCATCGATAAACAAACTCATTGTAAAACCGATACCTGTAAGTATACAAACCCCATAAAGTTGTTTCAAATTTGAACCTTGGGGCAAGGCTGCAAATTTAAAGCGGATTGCCAAATAAGAAAACAAAAATACACCCACTTGTTTACCCACAAAAAGCCCCAAAAAAATACCTATACTTACACCTGAAAAAATTGCTCCCATATCGATATTGGATAAATTTACCCCAGCGTTAGCAAAAGCAAATAAAGGCAAGATAACAAAAGCGAGCCAAAATTTTAGACTTTCATAGATTTCTTCTAAAAATGCTTCTCCATTTTTAGTTTGCATCGGTATAAAAAATGCTGTTATGATTCCAGCTAAAGTTGCATGCACACCACTTTTTAAAACACTAATCCAAAGAATAACTGAGCAAATAAAATAAAAAGACTTTCTTGTTATTCCTAAAATATTTAAAACAAGCATTACCAAAATAGCAATTCCTGCAACGACAAAAGCAACTATTGATAATTTTGTCGTATAAAAAATAGCTATAATTAAAATAGCACCCACATCATCAAAAATAGCCAAAGAAAGTAAGAAAATTTTTAAACTTGATGGAATATGCTTACCACACATCATTAAAATCGCTAAGGCAAACGCTGTATCTGTAGCTGTAGGTATAGCCCAACCTTTTAAGGTATAAGCATCTCCTATATTCACCAAAGCAAACAACATTGCTGGTATGAGTATACCCCCTAAAGCAGCCATAAAAGGTAAAACAATATTTTTAGGATTTTTAAAATCCCCATGCAAAAATTCCTTCTTAAGCTCAAGCCCTATAGCAAAGAAAAATATAGATATAAGCCCATCATTTATCCAAAGCAAAAAAGGTTTATTAAGCTCAAATTCACCTACACTAAATCCGACTTTTAAATTTAGAAATTCTCGATAATGTTCGCTAAAAGATCCATTTTGTACAAGCAAAGCAAGCAAAGTACAAACTATAAGTAAAACACCACCAAAAGCCTCGTTTAAAACTAAAGTTTTTAATTTATGTACTATATTATTCATTTAACAATCTTAAGATAAATAAAACCAACAATGGCACTTAAAAAACTAGCTATTAAAATAGCAAGTTTATCCGCATGTTCAAAAATATCACTATTTTTATAAGCCAAACCATCAATAAACAAACTCATCGTAAAACCAATGCCTGTTAAAATACATATACCATAAAATTTTCCATATTTAATATTTTCAGGTAGTTTTGCAAGCTTAAGTTTGACAGCAATAAAACAAAAAGTAAAAACACCTAGTTGCTTTCCTAAAAATAATCCTAGAATAATTCCAAGGCTTACAGGCGAAAATACCGAACCAAGATGCATATCTCTGATATCAATCCCAGCATTAGCAAAAGCAAATAAAGGCAAGATAAAATAAACCACCCAAGGATTTAAATCCTTAAGAACTTCATGCAAATAAGGTTTTTTATTTTTTGTATCAAGTGGTATAAATAAAGAAATGATCACACCAGCCAAAGTCGCATGTACTCCACTTTTAAGCATAGCTATCCATAATACAACACCTACTAACACATACAAAGAAAGATGGGTGATGTGATAATAATTTAACAAAAGCAGAGCAAATATACAAAACAAACAAATAATAATCGCCAAAGCTGAAAGCTGGTCTGTATAAAATAAAGCAATAATAACAATAGCGCCCAAATCATCAAAAATAGCTAAAGAAAGTAAAAAAAGCTTTAAACTTGTAGGAATTTTATTTCCTAAAAGCATCAAAATGCCTACTGCAAAAGCTATATCAGTTGCTGTAGGTATTGCCCAACCTTTCATAGCAAAATCATGGGAATAATTAATAGCAGCAAAAATTAAAGCAGGAGTAATCATACCCCCCAAAGCTCCAAATATAGGTAAAGATACAGCTCTTATATTTTTAAGCTGTCCGCGTAAAATTTCATATTTTAACTCAAGCCCTATACATAGAAAAAATATAGCTATCAAACCATCATTTATCCATAAATCCAACGACTTTGAAATTTGAAAATGATCAAATCCTACTGTAAAATTAGCATGAAAAAAATCTGTATAAATAACACTTAAAGAAGAATTTTTACATAATAAGGCTAAAAATGTAAAAAATATAAGCAAAATACCAGGGAAAGTTTCACTTAAAACCATCTTCTTTATCATTTGCATCCTTGCTCCTAAATAAATATTATAAAAATTTAATACGATAAATAAAATGGCAAAATTATAACGAAAAAATACTAAAGAAATAATTATTTAAAAAAACAAGCTCAAGATACCAACAAGTTCTTAAGCTTGTTCTTAAGATATTTAAGCGTAAATATCCAAACCACTAGAGCTAGAAACTTGTGGAGCGGAGGCTTGAGAGACACCTTCCATACCTTCGATGAGTTCATTCATCAATGCCTCGTTTGTGTCCATAGATTTTTTCAAAACTGAAGTATTAACAGCAGTCATTAAATTAGCATTACCCATAGAAACATCTGAAACCATATCATCCTCCTTTTAGATTGAGTCTTAAGACTTTATTTAAATCGGATGATATTTTTAAAACTTAATATTTTTTACTAAACTTTTTAAAATTTTTAAGGAAACCAATATCTGAAATTAAAAATCATAAATTTTTTAAAATAAAATCCTATTTTAAAAAATTTTACACTATGAAGCAATAAGCAAAATATAAATGGTTGATACTTTTAGAAGCAAATTAAATAGATAAAATTTTACTTCAATAAATTTAAGTTTTATCTTATTTTATACTATTTATAATATAATCAAAAATTACAACTTAAAAGGCTATTACAATTATATAGGAGTTTGCTAATGTTACTTAATACACCTTGCAGGGGAATAGTAGATACAAATTTTGAAAGTAAAAGAATTAGTATAACTTCAACTTTAAAATCTCAAGAAAAAAAAGAAAAAGTAGAAGCTAAAGCTGAGAAAGAAGAAGCAAATAAAGACAATAGCGATTCTACAAACACAGATACCAACAAAAAAGATAAACTTTTGGATATATCTACTTAATCTAAAATATGCTATAACCATCTCCTTGAAGAATACACAATAAATGATTTTTTGATTTTTATTAACACTAAAAAAGAAAAAATTAAAAATACAAAAACAATATCCCAAAGTGCATAGCTTAGAAGAAAGACTTGCGATACTTAAAAATAACCCATATTAAATCACAAAAATAAGATATATTTAAAAATTTATTAAAATATATCTTAAATATAATTAATAAAAAATATTATCGATACAAAAGCTTATTTTTTAGTTCTATTTAAGATTTTTAATATTATACTAGCCATTATTTATTTTGATAATAAATATTATTTTTATCAAAAACCAAGGATAATGATAATGAAAATTTTTAAAATTGTATTTTTAATTATAAGTATTTCTTTATCAAGCTCAGCTTTTGCTAGAGTAGATGATTATATTAATGAAGCAAATCTTATCAAAGACATGCTAAAACAAAGCATAGAAACTTACAAAAAGGGTGATAATCTAGGTGCTAAAAAGCTTAGCGAAGATGCGTATTTTCAACATTTTGAAAATATGGAAGGCCCTATAGGAAGAAACATAGGAAGAAAAGCCATCACCATGGAGCGTAAATTTGTAAATTTGCGTCATATGTATAAAGATGAAGCTCCTTTGACACAAATTAATGCTTTAATTGATAGTCTTTATTATGATCTTGATGAAGTAGCCCCAATCTTACAAAATGGATATCGTTTAAAAGCAGAAGCAAGCGATACAAACTATGATAAGGCTAAAGCTGAAAAATCAAGCCTAGAAGCCAATGCCAAACGCGAAGCTGATGCAGAAGCTTTAATCGCACAAATGATGGGCGTGGATAAAAAAGATTTAGCACAAAGTTCTTTAACCACCCAAGCTTCTACACCTGCAAACAACGACACAAGCAAACTTACAGATGATAATGCAAGCGCTGATTTACAAGCTGCTGCTGCAATGGACGCAAGATTGCAATTTATACTAGATAATATCTCTACCAAATTTTCACAGGCAGCTAATGCTTTTAAAGAAAAAAACTACCAAGCTAGTAAAGATTTTTTAAATGATGCCTTATTTAGTGATTATCGCAATACCAAAGTAGAAATTTTAGTAAATAAATTTACCAAAGCAGGAAACGATCAAAAAATTCAACAAGCCATACGCACCCTTATACGCCAAATCAACGATGCAAAAATAGATGAAAAAGGCTTAAGAGATGGCTTAGATAACATAGAAGAACAAATTTTTGATGTTTTCTTACAAATTCCAAATTCAGAACTTTCAAGTTTGCAAATTTCAGGCTTTAATGATGAAACAAAAGGCAAAGATTACGCCAAAGTTTCTAATGATATCAAACTTGCTTTAGATGGAATTTTAAAAAATTATGATGGCTTTAGTGCTTCTATAGTAGATGATTTACAAGGAATTTATCTAGATATTTTTGAAGCAAGCGGTATGGAAAATAAAATCGGTGCTGTAGATAGCGGCTTAAAACTTAAAATAGAAAGTTTATTTTCCAAAGGCGTGGCACTGATTAAAGCAAGTGCAGATAAAAAAGAGCTTGAAGCTACTTTTAATGACTTAGAACAACTCATAGCAAGCAGCGTGGATAAAATTCAAGATTCTACTCCTTATTCGCTGTTTATATGGGCTTTAGGTATTATTTTGCGTGAAGGCTTGGAAGCTTTGATTATCGTTGTAGCCATTGTTTCTTATCTTGTACAAAGTGGTAATAAAAATCGTCTAAATATCGCCTATAGTGCTCTTTTTACAGGAGTGATTTTAAGTTTTGTTACCGCTTTTGGAGTTTCTTGGCTATTCAAAGAAAATGCAGGACAAAGTAGAGAGCTTATAGAAGGTATTACCATGCTTATAGCCGTATTACTACTCTTTTATGTGGGCTTTTGGCTACTTTCAAACGCACAAAATAAAAAATGGACAAGCTTTATCAAACAAGGTGCTATAGATGCTATATCAAACAATAGTGCAAAAACCCTTTGGATCACCGTATTTTTAGCTGTTTATAGAGAAGGTGCAGAAACTGTGCTTTTTTATCAAGCCTTGCTTTTTGATGCTAAAACAAGCACTGATTTTAGTGCTGTTTTTGGCGGGCTTGGACTTGGAATTTTAATACTTATTGTTTTATATTTTCTTTTAAAAGCAGGAGCCATTCGCATACCTGTAAAACAATTTTTCTATATCACTTCTTACATTATTTTTTACATGGTTTTTGTTTTTACAGGCAAAGGCATAGCCGAACTCATAGAAGGAAAAGTCATTATTCCTAGTCTTATACCTATGAATTTTGAACCGATTTTATGGCTTGGAATTTATCCTTACTATGAGACTTTAATCCCTCAATTTATAGTTTTGATTATGCTAATTATTGGCATTTTAATAACAAAACAAATTTCAAAAAAAGGAGTAAAATCATGATAAAAAAAGTTTTATCAGTAGTTGCTGCAGCTGCGGTTATTAGTACAAATTTATTTGCAGGTGAAGTGCCAATTGGCGATCCAAAAGAACTTAATGGCATGGAAATAGCCGCTGTTTATTTACAACCTATTGAAATGGAACCAAGAGGTATTGATTTAGCTGCATCTTTAGCAGATATTCACCTAGAAGCTGATATTCACGCACTTAAAAACAATCCAAATGGTTTTCCAGAAGGTTTTTGGATGCCTTATTTAACCATAGCTTATGAACTTAAAAATACCGACACAGGTGCGATTAAACGCGGAACTTTGATGCCTATGGTGGCTGATGATGGTCCTCACTATGGTGCAAATATCGCTATGGAAAAAGATAAAAAAGGTGGCTTTGGCGTAGGAAATTATGAACTTACTTTTTATATCTCAAATCCAGAAAAACAAGGTTTTGGACGCCATGTTGATGAAGAAACAGGCGTGGGTAAGTGGTTTGAACCTTTTAAAGTAGATTATAAATTCAAATACACAGGCACGCCGAAATGATTTTACACTCGGATTTTCCGAGTGTTTAAATATTTTTATTTTTATTGAAAAATTAAAATAACAATGTTTAAAGAGTAAATTATGAGTATATATTTTGTGCATTTTCTTATCAGTGTTTTACCGCTAAGTATTTTAATGGCCTTTATCACTCCTGATAAAAAATATATTTTTAAAAGTTTTTTAGTAGTTTTTTTGGGCTTTTTATTTGGATATTTTGCTTTTTTTATCGCAGCACAATTTTTAAAAACCGAAAATTTAATCTTTAATTTTGATTTTGTTTTTATAGGTTTATTGCTAGTAAGCTTTATATTTTATTTTTGGAAAAAAATTGAAATTTTAAATTTTATTTTATTGGGAATTTTAAGTTTTTGCACCGCTTTGCATTATTATTTTTTAAGTCAAGATTTCCCTATTTTTACTAGCTCTTTAATCGATAGCGAAGGTATAAGTTCTTTAGGTTTTATTGCTTTAGCCTTGCTTGTTTGTATTTTGATTTTCTTCTTTTTAAAATGGCAAAAAAATTTTAATCAAAAAACAAGCTTTATGCTGTTTTTACTGCTTATCCTTATAGAAAGTGATAAAGCTCTAGCCAATATCTTGCTTACTTTAATGCGAAATTCCATCATAGAAACTCATACTTTTTTGGTGAGTTTTGTAGGAAAAAGTAATTATTTTGGTGTTTTTGGAATTTATGTTTATTTAATTTTCATCGCTTTTTTAGCATTCTTAAGCTTAAAAATTCGCAAAAAAAATATAAGTAAAAAACAAATTTTAGATATAAATTATCGCAAAAACGAAGCTAAAACAAGTCTTATTAATCGTTATTTTTCCAGTGTTTTTATCTCCTGTGTTATAAGTTTTTGCATTATTTTATACTTTTTTATGGTAAGCTCTAAGCCTTTAACCATAGATGAGCCTAAAGAAATTTTACCCGATAAGAATGGCAAATTTATCTTTGATATAGCTCTTTTAAGGGACAACAAACTTCACCGCTTTGCTTATATCAGTGCTGAAGGCAAAGCGATAAGGTTTTTTCTTATCAACAAAAGAGAAGATAGGGATTCTCCTGTAGCTGTTTTTGATGCTTGTATGATTTGTGGAGATATGGGCTATATCAAAAAAGATGGGCAACTCATTTGCATTTCTTGCAATGTGCGTATTTTCTTACCTAGTGTAGGCAAAAGCGGGGGTTGCAATCCTATCCCACTCAAATACGAATACGATGGTAAAAAAATCACCATAGATGTTAAAGATGTAATAGCAGGATCTAATTATTTTAGTCAAATCAAGGAAATTGAAGTGCAAGATCCTATATCAAAAACAAAAATTATAAACACCCAAGCTCCTTTTTCTTATAGCTATAAAGGGATTACTTATTATTTTTCAAATCAAAACAACTATGAAGAATTTAAAAAAGATCCTACAAAATATGTAGAAGAAAACGAAGCCCAATTTTTAATCCAAAGGAGAAACGATGTTGGCTAAAATGATTTTTAACTCTATATTTAAAAACAAAATTCAAAAATTTTTAGCCTTTCTTACTTGTTTTTTAGCCACGCTTTTGCTCTCTACTATGCTAAATATTACCCTAAGTATAGGCGATGAAGTAACCAAACAACTCAAAAGCTATGGCTCTAATATCCTTGTTTTACCCAAAGGCTCAAGTCTTAGTATAGAAATAGGTAACGAACTTTATGAACCCTTAAAAAACAAAAACTACCTAGAAGAAAAAAATTTATACATGATTAAAGACATTTATTGGCGTAACAACATCACCGCACTTGCTCCTTTTTTAGAAGGTAAAATCACAATTGAAAACTCCCAGCAAAAAGCACTTATTTATGGCACTTATTTTCAAAAAGCCATAAAAATTAAAGATGATGATGATTTTATCACAGGTATAAAAAGTCTTTATCCTTATTTAGCAGTGCAAGGAGAATGGGCAAAAGATGATAGCAATGAAATCATGCTAGGCGAAGACTTTGCTAAAAACAATAAACTAAAATTAGGAGATACTATCAAACTCACAGGAGAAAACAATCGAAGCAAAGAAGCAAAAATCGTAGGCATTTTACTTCATGCCAATCCTAAAATGTCGAATAAAATCATCGCTCCTTTAAATTTAGCTCAAGATTTACTCAACAAACAAGGGCTTTACTCAAGTGCAGAAGTAAGAGCTTTTACCATACCTGAATCAGCCCTTTCTGAAAAAGTGCGTCGCATGGGCGAAGAAAAATTAGATCAGTTAGAATATGACAAATGGTATTGCTCAGCCTATGTAGGCTCAATCGCTAGTCAAATTAGCGATGGCTTACCAGGTGCTGATGCAAAAGCTCTAAATGCTATAAGCGATGCTCAAAGCTTGGTGGTTAAAAAGATCCAATCCTTAATGGGCATTACTTGCATTATTTGTCTTATTGTTGCAAGTATTGCGATTTCAAGCCTGATGAGTTCTGAAATTCATCGTAGAAAAAAAGAAATAGGACTTTTAAAAGTGCTTGGTGCTAATACTTTTCAAATTTATCTCATCTTTGCTAGTGAAAATTTAATCGTAGCTTTATTTGCTGCTTTATTTGGATTTATTTTTGGCACAGCACTTTCTCAAATCATCAGTCTTAGTATTTTTGGATATTTTATTGATATAGCCTTTGTAGCTTTACCTTTAAGCTTTATTTTTGCAGGACTTATTGCCTTACTAGGTTGCTTGCTTCCTATCAAAAATATCACACAACTTTCAGCTGCAGGAGTGCTTTATGGTAGATAAGTTTTTCCTTAATGAGCTTTTTAAAAGCATTAGCTTTTCTTATCAAAGACTTTTTATTATAGTTTTAAGTGTTTTTATAGGAGCACTTACTTGCTCAGCTTTTTTAAATATTTATTTTGATATTGACACCAAACTTTCTAAAGAATTAAAAGCCTATGGAGCAAATGTAATGATAAGCCCTAAACAGGATGAAAATTTTATCTCCAATGCTGAGTATGAAAAAATAAAAGAAAATTTAAAGGCTAGAGCTTTAACTCCTTTTTTGTATGATTTTTTAAATTTAGGCAGTACAAGCGGAGTGGTTTTAGGCACTGATTTTAGGGCTTTAAAAATCACTAAACCTTTTTTAGAAGTTAAAGAAGGAAGCTTTTCTCTAAATGATTTTGATGAAAATTCAGCCTTTTTAGGGGTTAATTTAGCCAAGCAACTAGGCCTAAAAACAGGCAATGAACTTCAAATTTACAATCCAAACAACGGAAAAAGCATAAAACTTACCATAAAAGGCATACTTTCAAGCAATGATGAATTTGATAGCATTGTTTTAGCCCCTTTAAGCGTGGTGCAAAATTTAAGCGATAGAGCCGGTATTAACTATGCTAATGCTGTAGTTTATGGAAATTTTGATGAAGTTAAAGCCAAAACACAAGCAATCAACAATGAATTCATCGATGCAAAACCTATATCTTCAGTATCCTTAAGCGAAGGTTTAGTACTTGGAAAAATCAAAGCTTTAATGTTTTTAATCATACTTGTAGTATTGATCATAGTCACTACTAGCGTTAATACGACCTTAAGTTCTATTATATTTTCTCGCAAAAAAGAAATCGCACTGCGTTTAGCCTTGGGTGCAAAAAAAAGTGAAATTTTTAAACTTTTTGCTAGTGAATGCTTTATAGTAAGTTTTTTTGCTAGTTTAATCGGAGCTTTTTGTGGGATATTTTTAGCCAATGTCTTTGGTTATTTGATTTTTAATTCTAGTATTGATTTTAGATTTATAGCTGTTTTTATAGCCTTAATCATTTCTTTGATTTTTGCCTTTTTGGCTGCATTTTTTCCTATAAAAAGAGCATTAAAAATCAATGTGTGTGAAAATTTGAAAGGTGAATGATGAAAAAAGAACTTATTAAAATAAACAATTTAAATAAAGAATTTGGCAAAGTTAAAGCCTTAAACAATATCAACTTAAGCGTCTATGAAGGAGAATGGCTTGCCATCATGGGTCCATCAGGAAGTGGAAAATCAACGCTTTTAAACATACTATCACTCATGGATACTCCAAGCTCTGGAGAGTATATCTTAGACAATGAAAACCTAGAGCAAATGGATGAGGAGCAAAAAATCACCTTGCGTCGTGAAAAAATAGGACTTGTCTTTCAACAATTTCATCTTATCCCCTATCTTAACGCCTTAGAAAATGTTATGCTCTCTCAGTATTATCACTCAAGCGTAGATGAAGAAGATGCTAAAATGGTTCTTGAAAAAGTAGGACTTTCACATAGACTCACTCATTTACCTAGCCAATTAAGTGGCGGAGAACAACAAAGAGTTTGTATAGCAAGAGCTTTGATCAACAACCCAGAGCTTTTACTCGCAGATGAACCCACAGGAAATTTAGATGAAGCCAATGAACAAATCGTTCTTCAAACCTTGCAAAAATTAAAAAATGAAGGCAAAACCATAGTTTTAATCACACACAATCCTGATTTAGCCAAATTCGCAGATCGAACCCTTATCTTACAACATGGGGTGTTAAAATGAAAAAAAGCCTTTTAATCTTAAGCATTTTGTTTTTGCTCAATGCTTGTTCTTTTGAAAATTCAAAAGATACTGGAAAAGTTGGAGAAAAAAGCGCTGAAATTTCAGCTAAAGATACTTTAGGAAAAGCTGTAAAACTTGCTGATGATAATACAAGTTTAAAAGTTTTGGTCTTTTTTCAAAATGGTTGCCCTTCTTGCTTAAAAGAACTCCCTTCTTTGGATGAATTCATACAAAATCATCCCAATAAAATCAGTGTTTATGCTATAAATTCCATCGATAATGCCAATGTGGTTAAGGTTTTAGCCGAACAATTTGACTTTAAAAATGTAAAAGTTTTAAAAGACGATCTTAAAATCACCAATGATCGTTATGCTGTGTTTGCAACCCCTACTACCATCATCATTAAAGATGGGATGATAAAAGATAGAATTTTAGGAGAAAAACCATGGGAATTTTTCGAATCCAAGCTTATTTCTTTGCTTTAATCATAGCTTTATTTTTTGTAGCTTGTGATAGTGGAGAAAATTTTAAAGCTTTAAATAGTGATAAAACCTATAATTTTGCCTACAATGGTTTTGAAAAAAGCCTAAAAATAAATGATAAAGCACAAAATTTTGCCTTAATATTTTTCACAAAAGATTGTGGAGTTTGTAAAGAACAAATTCCTATTTTACAGAATTTGGCTAAAAATTATGATTTTAATATCTTTGTGGTTTTAGGCGATGCAAACGATGCAAACGATGCAAAAGCTTGGGCTGATGAAAAAGGTTTATCTAATTTAGCAATGTTTTATGAAAAAAGAGCAGCTAAATACCTTTCAAGTGCCATTGGGGAAATATATGGAGTACCTGTACTTAGTTTTTTCAAAGAAGGAAAAATGGATGAAAAATTCATAGGCTTAACTCCTTATAGCATACTTGAAAAAGAAATCAAAAAAGTAAAAAGCTAAAAATTTACTTTAAAGCTTTTTATCTCCTATAAAATATCCATAAAGCTCATAGCTTCCATCTTTTTTCATCAAAATTACAGGATATTTTTCACTATAACCTTGTTCCATTCCTGGGCTTCCTTGCGGCATGCCAGGAGCTGAAATTCCTATAACATCTTTAGGTTTGTTTTCAAGCAACCAGCTTACAGCACTTTCAGGAACATGCCCTTCAATAGCATAGCCTTCCATCACACCTGTATGGCAACTTTGATACTCATCTTTTATACCCATTTTTTCTTTGATTTTAAGAAAATCATTGGTTTTATGAACACTAACCTCATAACCCTTAGCTTTCATATAATCAGCCCAAAGATCACAACAGCCACAAGTAGGACTTTCATAAACTTGTATTTCCTTAGCCTGCGTAAGAGTAAGTAAAAAAAGAATGGTTAAAATTGTTTTTTTCATAATCGCTATCCTAAGTAAAAAATATATAATAATACTTTTATAAAGTTAATACCATCACATTTTTAACACTAAAAATGAATTTACAAAAATTTAATCAAAAAAAGATTTTTAATGAGTGCTGATTTTGTCTTTACAGCAAAGATATAAAAGATAAAACGATTTTAAAAAACTAGAAATTTTTAACTTAAAAAGCTTAAAATTTAGATATATTTTATACTATGTTGTTTATAGTCAAAACCTTTATGGTGTGAAAGCTCTAAAATAATAGAGCTTTCAAGTATTATTTGAAATTATAGCGCTTTGAAGAGATACCAGAACGACAATTAACGCCATTGCTTAATTTTATAGGTCTATCAAAATGATCACATTCAATATCCCATTCAGAAGCCCAATTTGTTTTTCTATCTACAACTAAGAATTCATTATAATAAACAGTCTTTCCTTTTGCTATTTCTTGTTTCATTACTTTTAAAGCCCTTTGAACACCTTCATATTCATGCGGATCATCTTTTTTGATACTTTCTATAGCATAAATCTCTAAGTTATCAGTATTGAATTCATCTTTCATTTCTTCTTTAGCATCTTCTAAAGCTATTTTTGCATAGGCATCATCTCCTCCTGATACTTTAACTAAATTAGAATCATGTATAGTGATAACACCTGCAAATGCTGACACATTTAAAGCAACTAAAGCTGCTAACGCTAAACCTAATTTTTTCATTTTAATCTCCTTGAATTGAATTTTGTATATTTTAATTATTTTTCAAATCTTTTGCAAGATAATTTTTAAATTTATCTAAATTAAATTTGCATTTTATCTAACAATCATAAGAAATTTTAAAATGAAATAAAAATTTATGAGAAATCAACTCTTGTTTGAAAATGATAAAAGTAAGTGGTGCGGATGAAAGGACTTGAACCTTCACGCATTGCTGCACCAGATCCTAAGTCTGGCGTGTCTGCCAATTTCACCACATCCGCTAAAGTGGTACGCCCAAGAGGATTCGAACCTCTGACCTACGGCTTAGAAGGCCGTTGCTCTATCCAGCTGAGCTATGAACGCATATAAAATCTTGGTGGTGCGCCCGATAGGAATCGAACCCATAACCTACAGATCCGAAGTCTGTCGCTCTATCCAGTTGAGCTACGAGCGCTAGTGGGGTGAGTGATGGGAATTGAACCCACGACCCTCAGGACCACAATCTGATGCTCTAACCGACTGAGCTACACTCACCATTTTGTATAAATTTATAAAAAATGGTCGGGGTGAAAGGATTCGAACCTTCGGCCCCTTGGTCCCAAACCAAGTGCGCTAACCAGACTGCGCTACACCCCGAATAAATAAAAGGAAATATTTTATCACAAAATAATTTTAAAGTCAAGGATTTTCATCTCTTATTCTTAAAAACACCGGAAAGCGAGGTAAGGAATTTTTGGTTAATCCATTAAATTTATAAGTCACAATACTACCAATTTTTGGAGGATTTTTTCTATCTTCATCTTTTAAACCACTGCCTATTTTAATGATTTGTCCATTAGGCATTTTACAAAGTAAGGCACCTACTTGATTTTCAAATTTACCCTTACCCTTGCGAAATCCTACTAACTCACACTCTGCATCATCATAGAGTTTTAATTTCATAGCATTTTTACTTCTGCCTTTTTCATAAGGACTTAAATTTTTGCGTATGACAATACCTTCACCTTGATTTTTTATAATGCTTTCGTAAAATTGATTTAAATTATTTTGATTTTCAACTGGAATTTGAGGAATAATTTTTATATAGGCACTAGGATATTTTTGCAAATACTCTTCTAAAACAGCCAAACGATTTTTAAGGGTGCAAGTAGAAATTTTAAATTCTTCACAAGCATTTGGCACATCAAAAATATTATAAGTTACTTCCTTCCATAAGGTCAAATTGCTATCGCCACTACGAATTAAAGCTGAAATTTCATCAAATTTATTTCTTGCTATCCAAAGCTCACCATCAATAACAAAAGGAGGGAAATTTTTTGTAAAAAAGTCAGGAGTTTTTATTTTGTAATTTTGGCGAGTTTTTAGATATTTCCCATCCCAAATTCCACGCACTCCATCAAGTTTTTCGCTCATCAAATAAGCATTAAAATCTTTAGAATTAAAATCTTGCTTATCGAATTTGCTAAGAAGTAAAATTTCATTAGCAAAAACTAAACAAGCGCAACATATTAAAAAAATAAATCTCATCAAAGCAGATTAATCATATATCCAGTTGCATCTTTTTGAATATTATAATTATAAGTTCCATCAAGATATATTACAAGTCGATAATATCCTTTATGAGATCCAAAGTCTATGCGTTTAAAAATAGAATTACTAAGGCGTATATTTTTTGTAGGGCTAATCAAATTAGATCTAAAATCTATAACGATTTTGCTTGGATTTCCTACTGAAAAATCTGTGATCATTTCATCACTAGTGTTAAGTTTTATTTTGTTTTTATAAACCGCGTAAGAAATAAAATCATAAATCTTTGCAACCTGCAAAGGTATTTCAACATTGGCTGTTGAGTTTGATTCTTGTTTAGAGCTATTTTTTTCAGGTATAGTAACTGAAACATCAAGTACTTTTGAAGGATCAGGGCTTTTAAATCTTGATATAGTATAAGTATCGTGCCAATCAATACTTTTATTGACATCTAAATCGATCTTATCTTCACTTCCATCTAAATTGATATAATTAAAAGTGATGCTTTTTAAAATTCTTGCACTAGAATTAAATTTAACTTCCTCTTTTTGAAATTCAGGTGGAGCAACCAAGGTTATATTTTGATCTGTCTTGAAAGGATTTTCATCAGCATATAAAAGAGAGGTAAAAATAAAAAATATTGCCAAAATTCTAGTTTTCATTTGGGTATAATCCTTTTAATTCAAAATAATCTTTTTGTGCTTTAGCATTTTGTTCTTTGAGCAAAATAATCTTTTTATTAAGCTCTTCTTTGGTATTTTCTAAGCTTAATAAAGTATCTAAAGAATACTGCCCAAAAAACATATTGCCAAAATAAATCGCTCCAATTACAACAAGAAAAGCCCAAAAAATCATTTTTATAACATGGGTATAAAAACTTTTTTTTCTTGTGCTTTCGTCGTATTCTTTAAGTAAATCGCTCAGAGCTTTTCTCCTAAGTATTCATCACTTTCAAGTTCAATTTCAAGCAAGCGATTGTATTTTGCAGTTCTTTCGCCTCTTGCTAGGGCTCCTGTTTTGATTTGTCCTGTATTTAAAGCTACGGCAAAATCTGCTATAAAAGCATCTTCACTTTCGCCGCTTCTATGACTCATCACGCATTTATAGTTATTTCTTTGTGCTAAACGCACAGTTCTCATAGTTTGGGTAATAGTTCCGATTTGATTTGGTTTAATAAGCACAGCATTTGCCATTTTTTTGATGATGCCTTCTCTTAAAATATCTTCATTAGTTACAAACAAATCATCGCCTACAAGCTGAATTTTATTGCCCAATTTTTCAGTAAGCTTAATCCAACCTTCAAAGTCATTTTCAGCTAAGCCATCTTCGATACTGCAAATTGGATATTTTGCACAAAGTTCTACATAGCGTTCGATCAAATCCTCGCTTGAAAAAGCCTTGCCTTCCATGTGGTATTTACCATCTTTGAAAAATTCTGTACTTGCTACATCAAGAGCAATTTTTACACGATTTTCATAACCTGCTTTTTTGATACAAGTCATTAAAAGATCGATAGGTTCTGTGTTATTAGCTAAATTTGGAGCAAAACCGCCTTCATCACCTAAAGCTGTAGAATGTCCAGAATTTGCGAGTTCTTTTTTTAATATCGCATAAATTTCACAAACTGAACGCAAAGCTTCTTTAAAACTAGTAAAACCAAAAGGCATGATCATAAATTCTTGAAAATCTACATTGTTGTTTGCATGAGCACCGCCATTTATGATATTACACATTGGTACAGGCAAAATGCTTGCATTTGCACCACCTAAGTAGCGATACAAAGGCATTCCCAAAGCAGCTGCAGCCGCACGAGCTGTTGCCATAGACACGCCTAAAGTCGCATTTGCGCCTAAATTTGAATAGTTCTTTGTTCCATCAAGCTCACGCAAAGTATCATCAAGTTGAGTTTGATTAAAAGCATCTAGCCCTAAAATTTCATCTGCAATGGTTTCATTGACATTTGCAACAGCTTTTAAAACGCCTTTTCCGCCAAATCTTTCATCATTATCACGCAATTCTAAAGCCTCTTTTGAACCTGTACTTGCACCACTTGGAACTATGGCCGCACCTACACTTCCATCGCTTAGCGTAACTTCGGCTTTTACAGTTGGATTTCCTCTGCTATCAAGAACTTCATAGGCTCTAACATCTTCAATTACTAACATTATTCTTCTCCTTCGTCATCTTCGCTACCGCTGAACATACCTTCTATTCCCATAGAATTTTGAATCGCTTTTGTGATTTCATCTGCAATTTCAGGGTTTTCTTTTAAAAAAGCTTTTGAGTTTTCTCTACCTTGTCCAAGTTTTTTATCTTTATAAGAGAACCACGCACCACTTTTATCTACAATATCAAGTTTTACACCGTAATCAATCAACTCACCTTCACGGCTTAAACCCTCTCCAAACATCACATCAAATTCAGCTTGTCTGAATGGAGGAGCAACTTTATTTTTAACTACTTTTACTTTAACGCGGTTTCCTATAGGTTCTTCGTTTTGTTTTAAGGTTGCTACTTTTCTAACATCTAAACGCACAGAAGCATAAAATTTTAACGCATTTCCACCTGTTGTGGTTTCAGGAGTACCATAACCCATAGCACCGATTTTCATACGAATTTGGTTGATGAAAATTACTGTGGTATTCATTTTATGAACTATACCTGTAAGTTTTCTTAGAGCTTGAGACATAAGTCTTGCTTGAAGTCCTACATGTTGATCACCCATATCGCCTTCAATTTCTGCTTTTGGGGTAAGTGCTGCAACGCTATCTACTACGATAAGATCTACTGCACCACTTCTTGCTATAGTTTCTACAATTTCTAAGGCTTGCTCTCCAAAATCAGGCTGAGAAACATACAAATCATCTGTATTTACACCTAAATTTTTAGCATATTTTACATCAAGCGCATGTTCTGCATCGATAAAAGCACAAACTCCACCTGCTTTTTGGCATTCTGCGATAATGTGTAAAGTTAGAGTGGTTTTACCTGAACTTTCAGGCCCATAAATTTCTATAATTCTTCCTTTTGGAACACCGCCTATACCTAAAGCAAGATCAAGCCCAACTGAACCTGTGCCTATGCTATCGATTTGCTCAACTTCTTTATCCCCTAGTCTTAAGATAGTGCCTTTTCCAAAGGTTTTATCTAAACTTTTTAGGGCAGCGTCTAGGGATTTTCTTTTATTATCATCCATAACTTTCCTTAAAAATTCTAAATTTTTAGTTAGAATTCTAACAAAATAAAATTAAATAATGGTTTATTTTGCTAGAATTAAAGCAAAGATTTAAAGGAAGTGTAGATGAAAAAAATTACTATTGCACATTCTCCTGATGCTGATGATATTTTTATGTATATGGCTATTAAATTTGGGTGGATAGGGAATGATTTTGCTTATGAAAATACAGCTTTAGATATACAAACTTTAAATGAATTTGCTTTGAAAAATGAATTTGATGCTACGGCTATTTCTTTTGGGCTTTATCCTTTAATTGCTTCTGAGTATGCGCTTTTACGCACAGCAGTGAGTTTTGGTAAAGGTTATGGGCCAAAACTCATCAAGAAAAAAGACACGCATTTAAAAAGAAATTTTAAAGTCGCTTTGAGTGGAGCAAATACCACCAATGCTTTGATTTTTCGTATGAAATACCCTGAAGCAAGAATTATTTATAAGAATTTTTTAGACATTGAAAATGCAGTTTTAAGTGGTGAAGTAGATGCAGGAGTTTTGATCCATGAAAGCATTTTAGAATTTGATCAAAGTCTTTGCGTGGAAGCAGAACTTTGGGATATATGGCTTGAATTTGCTAAAGAAAATTTACCTTTGCCTTTAGGTGGAATGGCTTTGCGTCGCTCTTTGCCTTTAAGCGATGCGATTAAGATCGAAAAGGATTTAACCAATGCTGTAAAAATCGCCGATGCAAATCGTAAAATTTTAGCCCCTATGCTTATAGAAAGAAAACTTATCCGTGTTGATGAAGAAAAACTGGATGCTTATCTTAATCTATATGCCAATAAAAACTCCATTAGCATGAATCAAACTCAACTTTTAGCTGTAGATACGCTTTTTAAACTAGGATATGATTATAAATTTTATGATAAAATCATACATGTAAATGATTATCTTATCCCTAGCGAATACGAAGAAGCTAGAAATTCTTAAAAAGGATAAAAATGGATGAAAGCACCTTGGTTGCTCTTGGAGTGCAAACCTTTAAAATCACACTTTTACTTTCCTTGCCTATGCTTTTAGCAGGGCTTATTGCAGGGCTTGTAATCAGTATTTTTCAAGCAACTACACAGATTAACGAAATGACACTTTCTTTTGTTCCTAAAATCATCTTGGTTGTAGTTATTTTAATCTTTTTAATGCCTTGGATGACTACAACTATGATTGACTTTACCGAAAACATACTAAATCAAATTCCAACTTTTATCAAATGATCATTGATTTTAAAAAATACTCTTCTGTGCGTATAGGAAATGAATTTGAAGTTTTGGTTTTGGATCAAATTTGTGATTTTGATGGTTTTTTAATAGGCGGCGCAAATAACCTTTTAGTCAGCCCAAAACCTAAAAATATAGGAATTTTAGGAGATAGTTTTGATTTTATACAAATTTTAGATCAAAATAAAGATTTTATACATCTTCGCATAGGCTGCAAAACAAAATCAAGCAAAATATATCGCTTTGCCAAAGAAAATAATCTTAAGGGTTTTGAGTATTTAAGCAAAATTCCTGGTACACTTGGCGGGCTTTTGAAAATGAATGCAGGACTTAAAGGAGAGTGTATTAGTCAAAATTTAATCAAAATTGCTACTTCTCAAGGCGAAATTTTAAGAGAAAATATAAATTTTGATTATCGTTTTTGTCCTTTAAATATGCCTTTTTTTTGGGCTGAATTTAAACTAAATTTTGGCTTTGATACCCTTAAAGATAAAACTTTAAAAAATGCAAGGAGCAACCAACCTAGTGGAGCAAGCTTTGGCTCTATCTTTAAAAATCCAAAAAACGACTTTGCAGGACGTTTAATCGAAGCTGTAGGACTTAAAGGATTTAGCAAAGGAGATGCTATGTTAAGCGACAAACACGCAAATTTTTTAATCAATAAAAAAAATGCAAGTTTTGAAGATGCGTTTTTTCTTATCGAATTGGCTAGAAAAAAAGTTTTTGAAGAATTTGGCATAAACTTAGAAAATGAAGTGATTATAATCTAAACACAGAAAACAATAAAAGTCTAAAAAATTTACTCTTAATCTAACTTTAAATAAAACATAAATTCAAACCATATAGTTTTATTATAATAAGTATTTAATAATATTTTAAGTATAACTATTTTAATATTCTGTCGTTTTATTTTGTATTTTATATTATTTTTAAAAAATATAATATATAGAACAAATTATAAAGGGAGGAAATTCTTATGAAAAATATCACATTAACTAAAACACCTATAGGAGAGGTTAAAGAACCCTGTTTAAATTCTAAAAAGATAGTTTTATCTTTAGCTACTATTTCTTTTTTGGCAAGTTGTGCTAATGCTACATTAAATTCTGAAATAAAAACTTATGATGAAGTTCATAAAAATGTTAAAGCTAGATCAGCAGCAAGCGTGTATAGTCCTCAAGCAAGAATTGATACAACTGTAAGTAGTTCAGAAACTAGCACAATCAACATTTCCGATTCAGGTCCACATACCATAATAATTCAATCAGGTGGAACTTTAGGTAGTATAGGTAATACGGGTAATATTATTTATGCTTCTACTAACAATGGCAATACTCTTACTCTTACTAATCTTACCAATAATGGAACCATCAATGGTAAAGTAGCCATACAAAATAGCCGAGATAACCTCACAGGAACCATCACTGTCAATACCTTTGAAAATAAAGGTCAAGTTAATGGTCAAATTTATATGGGAGTTTGGGGAAATAAAAACTCAGGAATTCTCACTGTGGATAAATTTGAAAATAGTGGGACTATAACAGCTACTAATAACAATCAAGGAGTTTTTTTCGAAGGCGGTGCTAATAATAAATCCACGATTAATAATTTTAACAATACTGGAGTTATAAGTTCAACAAATAAAGAAGCTGTCCAGTTTACTCATACTGATGTTAAAACCATTACCAATAATGGAAACATTAAAAGCGAAGGACATAGAGGTATAAGCATAAATAATTCAAGCGTACAAACTCTTAATAATAGTGGTACTATTCAAACCAGCAATCAAAATGTAAATAACTGGGATACGCAAGCAATATATATTGGCAGTTCTACAATCCAAACGTTTATCAATAGCGGAACCTTAAAAGGCGATGGAAGAAAAGATCCAGGAGGACCTAATGGGGCTATGTTTGCTAGCTCTGGAGTTAATCTTTCTGGCTCTACTATAACAAATTTTGATAACTCAGGTATTCTTTCAGGAAGAGTAGGTATAAATATATCAAGCACTACTATAGATAATTTTAAAAACACTGGTACTATAGAAGGAACATCTGGAGCCAAACAATTATCAGGAGCAATATTCATTCAAAGTTGGCTTCAAACAAGCTCCACTATTAAAAATTTTGAAAACACAGGCCTAATCAAAAATCAAAACGGCAATGCTATCTTCATAGGTGATGGCAACAAGATAGAAACCCTTAAAAATAGTGGAACTATAGAAGCAGGCAACAATGGTATAACTTTTTATGCATTTGATACAAATAAAAAGCCCGTTAATATTGGTAAAATCACTATAGAAAGTGGTGGTGTTATTAAAGCAGGCAATGATGCAATCCATATAGATGGAAGTAAAAATGGTATTGAGGGTGAAGGTATTGAAGTTAAAGAAGGGGGTAGATTAGAAGGTGGTAATGCAGGTATTTATATAGGCGGTGGTAAGCAAGTAAATACTAGCATCAATGTATCTGGAACTATCCAAGGTGGTAATGGGGGTATTATAAATACTGGAACCATTGGAAAAGAAGGACAAGAAAAACAAGAATACGGAATCACTATTGAAAATGAAGGTCTTATTGCTTCGGCAAAAGGAAGCGGTATTTTAAATACTGACAATGGAATTATTTATGGTAATATTTTCAATAAAAGTAATAATAATTTAAGTTTAAAAAATGATTCTGATGCGACTATTACAAGTGGTATTAAAAATGAAGGTAGTGGAACCATCTTTGTTAATAACCAAGGAACCATAGATAAAGATAATAGTGGTAATCATTTAGTTAACAGCGGATCTGGTAGCATAGTCATAGAAGATTGGCTTGTTACTACAGATAAAGATACGGGTAAATTAGACACTATAGTTGTAGGTGGAAGCAATACGGATAATGTAAAAGTAGATAATATAACCGTTGATCAAGGCAATGCTGATCTAGATGGAATAGGAGATATAAATGATATCATCTCAGGGGTAAAACCAGATAATATTGGCAATATAGGAACCAATGGTAGCGGGGAAATTGATTTAATCTATGATCCAATAACAGGAAAAGTTCATAAAAGGTTTGATCTTAGTGCTTCCATATCTGGAGCAACCTTTAGATCTTTAATCTCTACTACTTCAAGAAGATCTACCTTTATAGACAATGTTATGGGTAATTCTATGCAAAGCTTTGCTTTAGCTTCTTCAAGTAAGTCTCAAAGCATTGCTATGTCTGAAAAGGGTAATTTATATGCAGATGCAAGTGATTATATAAAGAGTGATTTAAATAATGGAAGCTATGGTTCTAATAAAGAACATTCTTTATTCATCCTTCCTTATGCTTCTTCACAGAATGTTGAACTTTCTTTAAATGAAGAAAGCAAAGGACACACTAAAGGAACCATTATAGGTTATTCTACTTTAAAAGACAGTGGAATATATGGCGTGTATGCAGGTTATGAAGATACAAGAATGGGTTCAACTTATTTTGATATTAATAATAGAACCTATTATGCAGGTTTAAAATACTTTAATACCTTATTTACTACAGAAAAAGGTCAAGAAGTTTATATCAAAGCTCAAGGTAAAGCTGCTTTGATTAAAAATGATTTAACTAAAAAAATAGGAAATAATGAAGCTAAAGCTGAACCTAATTCTTATGCTTATGGAGTCAATACAGCCTTAGGTATGAATTTTATTTCTAATAAAGATATATTCTCCCCTGAAATAGGTCTTGCTTATGAAGGAGGTTATACTGAAGCTTTTTCTATGAAAGACACTATAGGACAAGCATCAGTTCAAGGTGGAGAAAGAACCTATGCAAACTATTTAAATCTTTTCTCTACTAAAACAAGTCTTACTTGGTTTAGAGATTGGTTGCCTAATTTAAAAACTTCAGTAGAACTTGGAGCTAAGTTTAATATCAATCCTAAAGTAGAAGCTGAGGCTAGATTTGGAAATATAAAAGTAAGTGATGAGTTTGATTTACCAAGAATACAAAAATTTGTAAGCACTTCTTTTATCGTTCCTGTTAATGAAGCTTTCTATTTTAGTTTAAACTATAATGGAATGTTTGATAAAGATGGCAATACCCATACAGGATTTGCTCAGTTTAATTATCTTTGGTAATCTTATAAAAGATCATACCTTAGTTTAATTAGTTT
>NZ_MJWQ01000083.1:0-10429 GCF_001762325.1 Campylobacter sp. BCW_6871
TATGTTTTTTAACTTAACTCTTAATTCTTTATTTTCTTTTAAATAGTTTAACACGTCTTTTTCTTTAAATAATTTAGCTTTTTCTAGTTCTATTCTCTCTTCTAAAGCTTCAATAAAATTATTTAAATATCTTTTAGTAACATCAAACAGCTTAGAATCTTGCCTTAAACGCTCCAATTCTTGTGGTTTTAAAAATATTCCCAAATTTTCATATTTCAAAGGTTTATCAAAAAATTCTTTAGTAAAGTTGATATATTCTTTAGATTGTTTATAAAATTCAATTAAATTTGTAGATGTGATTTGAAGATGGATGCTATCATTATCTTTATAAATAACTTTGTTATTATAAATTAAATTTTTTTTATCAATAAATAAATTAATAGGTATAAAACCTGCTAAATCTCCATTCATAACTCCTTCAAAAAATTTTTTATCCGTTGGTTTCTTAAAACCAAATTTGTTAGCTAAATCACACATTGTATCGAATGCCTTTGCTGGTTTTATTTCTTCCATGTCAATATAAGTAATATCTCTATTTGAAAATAATAAGCAAAGCGATGTCTGATACATTGTATCTTCATTAATCCATCTAGGTAAATATTTCATGCTTGGCTTTTCTGAATAGTAAAAATTTTTTCCAATATCGCCAACATACATTTTATTCTTAAACACATCACTATAATCATTGTTTAAACATATCTCCTTCATACTTTTTGGATTTAGAATAGGATGATTTACTCCGGTTTTTAGTCTTGATATAGGATCTCTTACCAAAAAAAGAATTGGAATTTTATTAATTAAAGTCAAATATTTACCTATATTATTCATTCCTTGCGTTAAACTGTATTGTCCATATGTTATAATTGAATATAAATTTTCAATCCTAGAAAAATGGTAATAATCTATATATCTATTTTTCATTAAATCCATATGATGATACAAATATCCAATGCCACAAACGTTAAAAAATGACATCATTGCAGCATGCCCAGATAATCCACCAGATAAAAACACAAATTCATAATTATCAGGTAAAGGTAGATTCATTTCCCAAGCAAGTTCAGCTGATATGTTTTTATAGTTTATTTTTTCTTTTTCATCATTTAGTTTTTTAGGATCAAATAATGAAGGGTAAGGATGGTTTTCTTTTTTATATTTTTCATTAAAATCATTTGATAATAGCCATTCTTCTATAAGATTAAAATTTTGTATAAAATAATTAAAATTATGGAAAATATTATCAAGTATAAGTTGATAATCTTGATGAATTTTTAATATATTTTGTATTCTTGGAAGTTCTTTTAAAAAGGCTTGCTTATTTTTAGAGATTATTTTAATGATATTTGGACTTAATTTCGCAAAATTATTAAAAATTTCTTTAAATATTTTAAATTCTTTATTGGCTTTTTTAATATTTTTAGCTAATTTAAACATACTTCCTTTATGTAAATTTTGAAAAGTTTGTATAAGAACTTCACCAAGCATATAAGATAAATGAAATTTATATTTTAAAGCCTGCTCATAATCGCTGCATGTTTCTAAATTTGGATATTTGAGTTGAGGAAAAACTTGTATGGTTTGTTGATAAATTTTTTGTTCTTTTTTGTGTTGTTTGTTTATTTGATAAAGTTTTTTAAATAATGCTATATACCCCCCCCCATGCTTATAATTATTTCTTTGATGACTAAAGTCAATCATAACTCTACCTAATTTATAAGCTAAATGGTTTTTTATTCTTTCTATAGCTGAGTTTGGGTTTTTCATGGTGAGGGTCCTTTAGGTGTTTAAATTTTCATATTCAGCAGGGGTTCCGCAAAATATTATATCATCAATATTTATTTTATGATATTGGATATTTTTTTTCTGCTGGATCAAATAATTATACATAGGGGCTATATAAAACTCACCCTTGCTAAGATTATTTTCTTTTTGCATTGTATCAAATATTTCTTTAAAATATACCGCTTTTTTAAAATAATACAAACCGCTGCTACATAAACTAGAAATTCTTTCTTTTTCTGTAGTTTTTAAAACTGTATTATTTTCACCAGGTAAAACAAAGGACCATTGTTCACCCTCAGCTTCAAATACTTCCAAATACCCGTCGATTTTAGAAAAATCCAAAGTTTTAGGCAAAGAAAAATTGGGTCTAAAAGTATCAATATTAAAAATCAAAATACTCTCATCATCTTTAATTTCTGCTTTTTGAATTCCTAAGGCCACTGTATGTGCTTGCCCTAAAGTTTCTTTATCCAATTTCACACTCTCATATAAATTAAGATTTAAATTTGCACATTCTTTTTTTATAAATCCTTTTGTATCTTGTATATCTCGATAAATAAAAATAAATTTGCACTCATTAAAGTATTTTTTAAAACCATTGATTGCATGGAAAAATACACTATTTCCTTTCAAATCAAGCATATATTTTGGCTTAATATAACCCGCTTTAGCAAAACGACTGCTAAGTCCTGCCATAGGAAAAATTATAATCATCCTTTCTCCTTAAAAAACTCATCATAAAGTCTATAAGCATTAGCCAAAAATGCCATTTGTTTGGTTTGTGAATCACTATGCAAAGGCAATATAGATAAAAATAAATGGATACACAAAGCTTTTATGTTTTCATCTATATTAAAAATTTGTAAAAATTCCTTTTGAATGATTGATAAATTTTCATTTTTATCAATAAAAAATTCTATTTGATCCGCTGTAATATCATACTCAAAAAAACCTGCAATGATAAAATCATAAAGACCAAAAACAGAATGAATAAGTTTTGCAAAATCATAATTTTTATCCCCATAAGGAGTTATATTTTCATCAAAATCAAACCCCCTAGGATCAAAAACTTTAATTCTGCCTGATCTAAAATCATACATGATATTTGAAAAGCAAAAATCTCCATGAATAAAACTATTGGTTTTACCTCTCTCTCTCATAAACAAATCTAATTTTTCTATCAAATGATAAACGTTTGGATAAATTTTGGAATTAATTTTGATATTTTTTTGCAAATCAATACCACTTTGCTTTTGAAATTCATTTAATCTTTGTAATGTTTTCTTTTTATAATCAAAATTAATATAGTTTGCATTTTCATTTTTAATTGAAAAAGAGTGCAAACAATCTAAAAATTCCTTTAAAGAATAAAAAATTCTTTTCCAAACATAATGAGGTAAATTCCCAAAAACCAAAAGTTCAGATAAGGTATTGTTATAAATATATTCGATTTGATAGTTATTTGATCCATTTAAAACTTTAGGAACATAAAGAATCATTTCCTTTGGGAGTCTTTCAAACCAATTTATTTCGGCTTGAATTTTTTTCTCCCATTTTGATGTTTTTTTGATATAACCATTTTTAAAACTTATACTATTGAAACTTCTTTGAGTGCTTACAATTTGCTTAGAATGAAAATAACTTGTAATAAGCCCAAAATCAAGCCAAGTATCATTTTCGATAACGTTAAAAGGATAAGTCTTTGAATACGCTTTTAAACCACCAATAAAAGAATAATTATTTTCAACTATAGATTTAATTAAAAATTTAGGATCAGTAATACTATACGCACCAGTTAAAATAAAATCTTTATCTTGTATTTTGTTTATAGTTAAAAAATCATCATCCAAGTAAGCCCATTCATAGCTTTCTCTTATCTTCATCACTTGCAAGGAATCATCTTTAAATGAAAGATTTTTAAAAAAAGTATCTCCGTGTAAGATATGCAAACATTCATTAAAATTACAACCAACATTTAAGCAATAAACTATAGATTCGCCTAGTGATAAATTTTCAGGTGCAAATAAAAGTTCAACACCTAATTCATTAAGTTTTTTTTGATCGTGATGATTTAGCTTAAAACTTTTAGGCAAAGATAGGACAATTTTTTGCTTTATATCTTTAAAAATCTCTACTTGATACTCATAAAGCCTTTTGTTTCCCAAAGGTAAAAAAGAAGGGGGTATCTTACCGAATTCTAAAGTAAAATCAGCGGATAAGTATTTAGCAGAAGTTATAAGTATCATCGATTTCCACCATCTTTGTATGGATTTTCTTTTTTTAAAAGCTCTTTAATTTCTTCATATTTAAGATTAATAAATTCAGAAGGACGAATAGCCTTATCATCTACATAAAAACCATCAAATCCACACCAAGGCTTGCCGACAATAATATCATCGTAAGGAATTTTATGCTTATCAAGCCAAGAGGTGATAATAGGTAAAGTATGTATTTTGATTTTTTCTATATCATTATTAAAAGTTCGCATATTTCGACTTGTAAAAATAGTAATCTTAAAGCCTTGTTTTTTATACTCTTTTATAGTTTCTACTAGAACAAGATTTGGCTTTTTATCACAATAATCAACTTTATCATCATCAATAGTCAAAGTTCCATCTAAATCTATAATTATGGTTTTCATATAAAAATTAAATCTTCCTAATCTATTTAAATATTTAAAGTATAGCACAATTTATTTAAATTTCTTAACTATGTTTTTATTTTTCCTATTTTTATTTAGGCGAGGCAAATCGAAAAATAAAAATTTAATATATCCTCCTTTATACCAATTTTTACTTGCTTTAATAAAAGCTCCACCCAATTTATATGAAAAATAATTTTTAATCTTTAAAGCCTCTTTATAATCTGGACAATCTTTAAGAGAAGGTGAGATTAAATCTGGATTTATTTTTATTTTTTGATTATACGCTAATTGCTCCTTATAATGCTTTTCTTTTACATAAAATAAAACAAAGGGCATTCTGATACATCCTAATATACTCTTTGAATTATCTATCATTGCTTGACCTAATTTATATGATAAATGATTTTGCACTTTTAATCTAGCTAAATTATCAGGATATTTGGCAATTATCTTATATTTTTGAGCTATAAAGTCAAAAAAATTAATAATTTTTTCAATTTGATTTTCATTAAAAATCTTATTTTTTCTAATAAAGTGAATGTCTTTATCTAATTCATTTTTTATATCCGGAAAACATATATTGTTGAATAAAAATTTATTGATATAAGAACTTTGTATATCCAATTTTATCACTCTTAATTTTAAAAAATCAACCCATTGGCTTAAAATATAATGCGATAGAAATCCTGTTCCTGGACTCATGCAGGTTTGTGGATAATTTTTCAGATTTGAATTAAAATAAGGATTTTCCTTATTTTCTTTAGCATATATCCAAGTTTTCATAAAAACTTCCATAGCATTTCTTCTACCTATTTCTAAACTATCATCCAGTCCAGCTGATCCTCTTAAACTATAGATTTCATTTAATTCCAATAGATGTAAATCTTCGATTTTTATATCATTCTTTTCTATGATATAATCAGGTCTAACACGCACGATAAAATCATATTTAAAATTCTTTTGCTTTTCATATTCTTCCATTGCCTTATACACTTGATAAATTCCATAAAATTGTTTAGAATCATTTTTTAATTCTCCCAAACGATTAACAACTTTAGAATACGATTCCAAAATCACTTTTTTTATTTTATTATCTAAAGCTAGTACATCTTTGATAAAAATTTTTTTGTTAAATTCTTTTAAAATTACATTAAAAACATTCGGAAATTTTTTAGAAAAATCGATATTAGACATTATAAGTTCACGAGGACATTCATTAAGTATAGGGTGAAAAAATCTTCTAATCCATCCCACACCATTTCCACCAGAACCTGGCCACAAACTTTCCATATCCCAAGAATATATAAAAACATCAATATTACCCAGATGAGAAAAAGAATCAATTAATGCTTTAATACTATCACGCCAACCTGGTCTTAGCTGCCCATTTAAACATAAAGCTATCCTATCTCCTGAATAGGATTTTTTTTGGTAAAAATATTTTCCAGCAATAACTCTTAATTTATCATAATACAATTTTCCACCCAAGGTATCTAAGAAATTATTATATATAATTTCTAACATAACAAAATAAATTCCACCTTTGAAAAAAATATCACTTGAATTAACATAAAAAAAATCTATTGAATTTTTTAAAAAAAAAGATTGCAAGATTAAATCTTGAGATTTTTTTACTTCATTTAAAATTTTTAAAAAAAAATTAAAATCCCTAAAATCAATAACATCCAAATGGGAAGATAAAAAACTCATATATGAATTTTTATAATTTCCAATTAAAAAATTTTCATTTACAGTTTTATCTTTTAAGCATGTGTGTATAAAATCATATAAATCTTTAGAATCAGTATTTAAAAATGATGATAATCGATCAATATAATCAATATTTTCTAAAAAAAATTATATCGCCCCAATTTATACATCAACAATAAATGTTCATCGGATAAATTTTCATTATTTAAAAAAATATCAAGAAACTCATAACTCCAATTATCTATAGCTTTTTCAATTAAAATATTTATATCTAACATTCTATGCCTTATCAATTTTACAATATAAATGATTAATATATTTCTCCAAATCCTCAGGTGTTCCAATTCCATGCATTTGAGAAAAATCAATATTATAAATACCTATTTTAGCACCATTTTTTATTGTATAATTATAAACAGGACAAGTATAAAATTCATTATTAACTCTATCATTTTCTACAATCATATCTATGGCACTTTCAACAAATATTTTTCCTTTATTAAAAAAATAAATCCCAACTGTAGCAAATTCACTAATAGCTTCTTTTTCTTTTACTTCTACTACCAAATCATTATTTAATTTTGCAAATGACCATTTTGAATTTTTTTCTTTGTCTACAAAAGTCAATATTGAACCATCTAAACCTCGTTTGAAACTATCATTGATAAAATCAGTTATATCAATATCAACAATCTGATCAGAATTTGCTATCATTAATGGCGTATCATTATTAATATATTTTCTTGCATAAAGCACAGTACAAGCTGTTCCTTCTGTAAGTTTATCGATAGCTATAAATTCTACATTAAAATTATTTTTAATTTCATCAACTAACTTTTTTTCTTTAATCAAATGTTCTTTTCTTGCTATTAAAATATATCTTGCATCTTTATATTTTAAATTTTCAAGCACTCTAACTATCATTGGCTTACCCAAAACATCAATAAAAGGCTTTGGTTTATCAAAACTAGCCTTTGCAAAACGACTTCCAAGCCCAGCCATAGGAATCACTATATTCATTGACATTCTCCTAAATATTTATCATCATTAGCTCCTGGAAGTTTTACAACGATATTTATTGTATCTTCCAAGGCTTCAAAGTCTGTAGATTCCTCTGGATAAATCATCACTATATCGCCTTTAGAATATATCCTATCATTCATCCTTACTTTGCCACTAATAATAACAGTAATTTCAGTTGCAATTTTATGATGATGCTTTTCTTCGGTATCACCTTTTTTATATTCTTTCACGCCAACTTCCACATCATTAGTTTTAAAAACACTTGGATCGAAATTTCCCACAAACCAACCACGAATCATTTCATCTAATTTATAATTTTTCATAATCAACCTTTCGGAATGTCCAAATAAGCACGTAGTTCAACAATTTTTTCATTATGCCATTCTATGATATCCACACCTTCAAGTCTAGTCTCATCAAGTATTAAAATAAATTCTATAAAAGTTGTATTTTTATCTTGAAAAATATTTTTAGCGCTAAAGCTTAGTTTTTTACAACTATTGAAAATATCTTCAATAACTTTTAAACATTCTTCTTTGCCTTCTATTCTTTTTACAACTGGGTCTTCTAAAACAAAATTCTCATTTAACAAGTTTGCTACTTCTTTTATATCTTTTTTATTAAAAGCACTGATATATTTTTCAGTTAATTTTTTAAGCATTTTTAATCCTTTCATATTCATTAATCTTCACATGAGAATAAAAAGTAAAATAACGATTTTTATCAATTGAAATATTTATAATTTTCTTATCTTGTAAAATTAATTCATTTAATGTTGAAGCGATAAAATATTTTCCTTCATAATTAACATCTTTTTTAATCATATCAAAAGCTGATTTTACAAAAAATTTGGCCTTGTTAAAATAATAAAATCCCGCTATTGCATTTTTACTTACAGGTTTTTTTCAAAAGCTTCTAAAACAAAATTATTTTCATCACATTTTACATAAGCCCATCTTGGATGAACACTCTCAAAGCTTAAAACACCTGCATCATTTAAAGATAAATCTGAAATAACTTCATTTAAATCATACTCAAAAATTTGATCCATATTGACAATGAGCAAAGAATCATTTAAATTAATCTCATCAATAGCCATCAAAACAGAACAAACCATGCCTTGTGTTTCATGTTTGAGAATAATAATTTTGCTTTGATTATTAGTTAAAACATTAATTGCATCATCCAAATGATAACGCTTTACATCTTCTTCTTTAAGTATAAAAATAAAACGTTTACTCTTGACATTTTCATAATTTTTAACAAAATGTTCCAACATAGTTTTTCCACAAATTTCAATAAACGGCTTTGGAAAACCGTCTTTTTCATTATCAAAAAAATAACTTTTACCCGCAATAGGAACCACTATATTTAACATTTCAATTCCTTTTCAAATTTAAAAATATGATTTTTAATATTTTCATAATTTACTTCACTAACTTCATCTACAATCATCACATTAGCTCCGCTTGCCTTACCTGCTTTTATACCATTTTCATTATCTTCCACTATCATGCATTCCTTAGGATTTAGCTTTAATCTTTCTATAGCTTTGATATACATCTCAGGATCAGGTTTTCCTTTTTTTACATCTTCATTGGAAATATAAAAATCTAAATAATTTTCAAGAGCTGATTTTTTCATCATTACCTCAATGCTATTGCGTATAGAATTAGAACAAACTGCCATTTTATAACCTTCAAATTTTAGCTTTGATAAAGCATATTCATGATGAAACCTAGGTTTGCACAAACTATAAACTATTTCCATAGTGTATTGCTGTTTTAATTCATTTATAAAAGAATGTAGAGATTTAGGCAATCCTCTATCCAATGAAAGCATTTTTAATTTATCCTTAGTTGGCAAACCATCAAAAGTTGTCAAGTGCTCATATCTAGTAATTTCCATGCCAAAAAGTTTTAAAGCTCTATTTAAAGCTTCATAATGCCAATCTTTAGCTTCAATCAAAACTCCATCCATATCGAAAATAATGGCTTTTATCTTAGTCATTAAAGAACCTCCTTGCCTCATCAGGATAATCAGTACAAATCATTAATTTATCTTGTATATGTAACTCTTTTTCTATTTGTTTGTATTCTTGCCATTCTTTTTTATAGTCTCTTTTATGAAGCTCTGGAGAAACTATACAAACTAATTTACCATTATCAATATGTTTTTTTATAATATTTTTATCTATCCAATGTGAATAAAATTCATCCATCCAAACACCACAAGCCTTATCATAAAAACTAGGCTCTTTTTCATATTCACTTTGTCTAGTAAAGACATTAAAATTTAAATCGATATAAAGCAAAGCATCAGGAACTGACATATCAAATACAAAATAATTTGTAATTTTATATTTTTGAATAAGTTTCTTAAGTAGAATTTGAAGTCCATCAGCCTTTATATTTAAGGCTAAAGGTAAATTTGTATTATATTTTTTATAAAGCTTAAAAAAATCTTCTAATTTTAAACAATTTTCATTAGCCATATCATGCGATATAACTATGCCCCCCCCCCATATCTCTTAAATCTGTTTCAAGACCATATAGACTAATAAAACTTCGATCAAAAGCAGCAATAGAATTTTTTTCATTATGATTATGCCAAAATCCTCTATGAGAAATTATTATCACTTATTACTCCTTAGCTTTTGTTGTTTTAAATATTTTAATATATCATACCATATTTACTTCATTTTTGTTTTAAAATTTAAAAACTCTCTGATAAAAACACTAATCATTTCCTTAATTACTGATATTATTTATTTATGATATTGATAAATTTCTAAGAAAAAATACTAATACTCTTGATCGATATTGTTAACTTCAACTTTTCTTCTCAAAAAATTATAATGCTCGACTTTTACTCTAATGTTAACTATTGATCCAACTCTTTGCACATTTTTTCAAATTCTTGATAGTATTTCCAAGATGCTACTATATCTGGACGATGTTGTTTAATATGAACAAGTTCCTTATCTAGTATGTTTTTTAACTTAACTCTTAATTCTTTATTTTCTTTTAAATAGTTTAACACGTCTTTTTCTTTAAATAATTTAGCTTTTTCTAGTTCTATTCTCTCTTCTAAAGCTTCAATAAAATTATTTAAATATCTTTTAGTAACATCAAACAGCTTAGAATCTTGCCTTAAACGCTCCAATTCTTGTGGTTTTAAAAATATTCCCAAATTTTCATATTTCAAAGGTTTATCAAAAAATTCTTTAGTAAAGTTGATATATTCTTTAGATTGTTTATAAAATTCAAT